>VIKJ01000123.1 GCA_008080615.1 Chitinophagaceae bacterium
AATCATATTCTCAGCCACAAATCCGGCCATATTCACAGGATCTTTTGCGGATGAATAAGGTGGCGCATAAGCATGCTCAAATTCTGTTAATTCGTAAATGGTACTGCCTCTTTGAATTACCGAAGACAATGTATCTATGCGTTTATCTACACCCTCCGTTCCAAATACCTGTGCTCCTAATAATTTCCCATCTACTGGTGAAAAAGCAATTTGTATGCTCATTTGCTCTGATCCTGGATAATATCCTGCATGAGACCCACTATGGGTGGTAGAAACCAAATGTTCAATACCTGCTGCAGCTAAGTGTTTACTTGCCACACCAGCAACTGCTACAGTTACTTCAAAGATTTTTACAATAGCTGTATTAATTGAACCATGATAGGTTTGTTTATTGCCAAACACCATATTATTAGCACAAATTCTACCCTGCTTATTGGCTGGACCTGCTAAGTAAGTAGGCATTGAATTCATCGTAATAGGATTAACAAACTCTATGGCATCTCCCACTGCATAAATAGATTCATTGGAGGTTTGCAAAAATTCATTTACTAATATGCCTCTGCCCTTACCAATGGTTAATCCTGCATCTACTGCTAATCTTGTGTCTGGTTTTACGCCTATTGATAATATTACAATATCTGCATCAATAGATGCTTTGTCTTTCATATGAACTTTTAATCCATTTTCATCTCTTGAAAAACCAGTTACTGCAGTATTTAATTTTAAATCAACACCCTTAGATCTGATATGTTGTTGAGCCATTGCGGCAATAGGAAAATCAACTGGAGCCAATACTTGTTTGCCCATTTCAATAATGGTTACCTGCATGCCTAAATGGTGCAAGTTTTCAGCCATTTCTAACCCAATGAATCCTCCCCCAATTACTACTGCATTGCCTTTAGGATATTTGCTCACATAGGCTTTGATCTTATCCGTATCCATTACATTTCTCAAAGTAAAAATACCTTCACTATTTATCCCTTCTAATGGTGGACGAATGGGTTCTGCACCAGGGGATAATACCAGTTTATCGTAGGGCTCAGTATAAATTTCATTGGTAGCCCAATTTTTTACTTGCACTATTTTTTTTTCGGTATCAATCAATAATACTTCTGATTGAACACGGGCATCAATATTAAATCGTTGTTTAAATGAAGTAGCTGTTTGAACAAATAATTGATTGCGATCGGTAATTACATCCCCAATATAATAAGGCAACCCACAATTGGCATAGGATATATAACTTCCTTTTTCAAACAAAATAATACTAGCGTGCTCATCCATTCTTCTTAACCGAGCAGCTGTACTAGCCCCTCCTGCCACTCCACCTACAATGATATATTTCATATTGATTATTTATAATGCAAAGAACGGTTAAACACAACAGCTATAATGTAACAAAAGTAACCCACCATTTTAACGGTTTATATGAACTAAACGGCATTAAATTTGTACTATATACTACAAATAATTGCCATGAAATACATCATTTTATTTGCCCTTTCATTTAGTTTATCAGCTGGTACAAACAATGTAAATGCAGCTGATCATACAGACAGCAGCTTAGCTAAAAAAGTGTTGATATTAGAGCAAAAATTGGCTGCTCAACAAAAGGAAATCAATACTTTAAAAGCGAATAATGCAACAGTTGCTAGTTATACTATTGATCGCAGAGGTTCTAAACAATGGACTAAGAAAACAAACTAATTTTTATATCCCCCGAAATGCCACTGGAATTTTTTCAGTGGCTTTTTTATGCAATAATAGCAGTGATTTTGTACCTTATGGGGGTAACTTAAAAGAACCTATATGTATAAAAAAAATATCGGCTATTTACTGCTCTTTATGCTGATAGTATTCAGCAACCAATTAATTGCTCAGCCATCCCCTTCGCAATACAGTGCTTTAAAGTGGAGAATGATTGGCCCACATAGAGGTGGCCGAACGGTAGGTGCTGTAGGCATACCACAACAACCCAATGTATTTTATATTGGTGTTAACAATGGTGGTGTTTGGAAAACAACCGATTTTGGCAGAATTTGGACGCCCATTTTTGATGACCAATCTACTGGATCTATTGGAGATATAGCCATTGCTCCCTCTAACCCCAATACCATTTATGTAGGCAGTGGCGAAGGACTTCAACGCCCAGATTTATCGGTAGGTAATGGCATGTATAAATCTACTGATGCAGGAAAAACCTGGCAGCATTTAGGGCTATCCGATGGGCAACAAATTGGCGGTATTGCAATTGATCCTACCAATGAAAACCGGGTATTTGTGGCAGTATTAGGGCATCCTTATGGACCTAATACTGAGCGTGGTGTTTATAGAACAACGGATGGAGGTAAAACATGGGATAAGGTATTGTATAAAGATGAAAATACAGGCGCTATACAAGTTACCATCGATCCAAATAACGCCAATATCATTTATGCCGATATATGGGCTGGCCGTCAGGGGCCTTGGGAAAATGGTGCATGGAATGGTTCAGAGAGTGGTTTGTTTAAATCAATGGATGGTGGCAATACTTGGAAAAAATTAACTACTGGTTTACCAACAGTTGCACAAGGCTTAGGTAGAATTGGTTTTTGCATTGCTCCTAGTGATTCAAAACGTTTATATGCAACAGTAGATGCTACTGGAGACAATGGAGGTATTTATAGAAGTGATGATGCGGGCGAAACTTGGAGGAACATGAACACAGACGGTAGATTTTGGGGACGAGGTGCAGACTTTGCAGAAGTAAAAACCGATCCATTCAATGCGGATATTGTATACACTGCTAATGTAGTTGTTTGGAAATCGATGGATGGAGGAAAAACCTGGAAAGACTTTAGAGGTGCCCCAGGCGGCGATGATTATCATCGTATTTGGATTAACCCCAATAACCCCAATATCATTTTAATGGCTTCCGATCAGGGGGCAATAATTACGGTGAATGGAGGACAAACCTATTCCTCATGGTATAATCAACCAACTGCTCAATTTTATCATGTAAGTACGGATAATGCTTTTCCTTATAATGTATATGGTGGTCAACAAGAAAGTGGATCTGTTGGAATTGCATCTAGAGGAAATGATGGTCAAATTACATTTAGAGAATGGCATCCTGTTGGCGTAGAAGAATATGGATATGTTGCTCCAGACCCATTGAATCCCAATATCATTTACGGCGGAAAAATTACCCGCTTTGATAAATCAACTGGTCAGGTTCAAGATATTTCTCCTGAAGCAATCAGTTCGGGTAAATATCGTTTTGTAAGAACCGCGCCCGTATTGTTTTCGCAAGCCGACCCCACTACCCTTTTTTATGCAGGCAATGTTTTGTTTAAAACCAATAATGGCGGAAAATATTGGGCAACCATCAGCCCCGATTTAACTAGGGCAACTTATTCGGAAATACCTGCTAGCGTTGGCATTTATACAACTGAAGCAATGAAAAAAATGCCTCCTAGAGGCGTGATTTATACAATTGCCCCCTCACCTAAAAATGCACAAATTATTTGGTGTGGAACAGATGACGGTTATATTCAAGTAACCATGGATGGAGGTAAATCGTGGAAAAATGTAACACCTGATGGCGTTACAGAATGGAGCAAGGTTTCCTTAATGGATGCCGGACATTTTAATGAACAAACTGCATATGCAGCAGTTAATAGAATCAGGTGTGATGATATGCGTCCGCATATTTATAAAACCAATGATGGCGGTAAAACTTGGAAAGAAATAGTGAATGGACTTCCCAATGATCCTATTAATGTAGTAAAGGAAGATCCTGTAACCAAGGGATTATTGTATGCGGGTTCCGAAAGATATGTATATGTTTCATTTGATGACGGGGAGCATTGGCAAAGTTTAAAACAAAATATGCCAGCAACTTCCATTAGAGATTTAGTGGTTAAAGATGATGATTTGGTAATTGGAACACATGGAAGATCTTTTTGGATTTTAGATAATATTACGCCACTTCGTGAATTAGCAAAACAAGCTCAACACCAAGTGTTATATAAACCTCAAACAGCAATCAGGGTTAGATGGAACATGAACACAGATACTCCTTTACCTCCAGAAGAACCATCAGGGCAAAACCCACCAGATGGTGCCATCATTGATTATTATTTAGCAGAAAATGCTGTAGGTGCAGTTACATTAGAAATTAAAGATGCCGCT
>VIKJ01000124.1 GCA_008080615.1 Chitinophagaceae bacterium
CGAGTAGGGCATTTGCTGTTATAAAATATTTTGCTGGTTCATAATGGTCAATATAGTATGCAATCAAACCCGCTGCGAGCATTAGAATCAATACTAAAATGCCTACTAATCCTACGCCCGTAATTAGCAATTGCAGGGTATCTATATTATATATAAAAGAAACCAATCCTATTAGCAATAATAATCCACAAGAAACTATTAATAGATTTAATAGCTTGTTTAGTTTGGGCATTAGTAAAGCCGTATTTAAATAGCTACGTGTAAAAAACAACCTGGCTAAATTGGTAAAAGGTACAATGATGGCATAACAAAAAGTATCCCACCTTGGAAAACTAGGCCATAAATATTCTATTCCAAATCCGTAGTAAAATGCCAAGTACACACCAAGACCCACAATACTCAATACATAATATAAATAGCTTACATCTCTTACACCATAAAATATAAACAGATTGTACAAGGCCATTACTAATATTGTTCCTAAAAATATTCCTTGCCAAAATAGTCTTCGAGTATCTGCCTGTTCAAAGCTGGTTGTAGAATTTATAGAAACCTGCATTGTTTTTGGATCATAAATGCCATAACGTGGTTCATAACTTAATGCAATTGAATAAACAGCACCTCGGGTTAGTATAAAACGTATGGCATTGATATTGGTAGGATGTGATCTATTTGCCAAAGGAAGTAATGCCCCAGTTAGGTATTGTTTTTTTTGAATCCCATCATCAATGATCACTTTAATGATACCGCTTTTGGTAAAACTCATTACCAGATCTTGGTCAAAACTAGATTCATTGTTTAAGCTGATATTGCTTTGATATATTGTGAATCCTTTATTTGAGGTTTTTGTCCACTGCAATTGCTGTGGATTTATATGAATAGTTGATCCTTTGTATACTACTTTGTTATACTGTGCTGATAGAGCAGATCCAATAAAATAAAAAAGGAATATGAATAGTAGTTGTTTCAGGCAATTATATTTGAAGTAAATTTAACGAATGGCGGGTATAAAAATTTTAATAGTAGAAGATGATTGGATAATTGCCAAAGAAATTTCACTTTCCTTAAACGATCTTGGCTTTGAAGTAGTTGGTGTACTTGAGGCAGGAGAAGATGTGCTAAAGAAACTGCCAGATTTAAATCCAGATATTATTTTGCTTGATATTGGTCTTAGTGGTGAAATGAACGGTATAGATACCGCCAAATTAATTAAACAGCAAACCAAGGTGCCCTTTATTTTTTTAACTGCTTTGGCAGATACTAGTACAATTGAAAAGGCAAAATTAACTGAGCCCTATGCTTATTTGGTAAAACCAACTAGACCCGAAACCTTGTATTCTACTATTGAAATTACGTTGCATAATGCTGCACAACGTAAAGACCCTACCCCCCCTTTAAAAGAAGGATTAACCATTGAGGACAGTATTTTTGTTAAAACAAAAAATAGGCTAGAAAAGATTCATTTAAAAGAAATACTCTGGGTTGAAGCTTCAGATATTTATGCACTGGTATGCACTGTTTCAGGTAAATTTCTGCTCAATACCAGCTTAAAAGTTGTAGAAGAAAAATTCCCCCAAAACAAATTCATTCGCTCTCATCGATCTTATATAGTTAATATAGATAAGATAGAAGCCATAGAAGAAGACGAATTAATTATTATTGATCAAAGAATACCTATTGGAAAAACCTATAAAGAGAAGCTGATGAGTAAGCTTTCCTTTCTTTAAAAAATCACTTCACTTGCAATTTTGATACGTTCACCTTAAAAATAAGAACGTTCGCAAGTACTGGGTTAATTGTTTGTTACAAGATTTTATATTCATTGTAACGATTGCCTTTTATGAACCAAATTGCCTCCAATGGCATGGTGACAGCCATTTTGATCGCCTTGCTTATATATATGGGTACCATTATTTTCTTTGTGGTACGTGGTGCTATGAACACACATAGCATGAAAGATTTTGCATTGGGTAGCATGCATTTCTCTCCATCATTTTTAGGATTATCATTGGCTGCGTCTATGAGTAGTGCTGCTACTTTTATTATCAATCCCGGATTTGTAGCATACTATGGTGTTAGCGGCTTTTTATCAATGGCTATTTGTTTACCCATTGGCACATTGGTTTCTTTGGCTATTCTTTCTCGACGGTTTAGAAAATATGGGCAAACAGTAAATGCCAGAACAATTGCTCAATGGATGGGTATTCGTTATCAGAGTAAGGGTTTTGCTTTGTTCTTTGGATTTCTATCCTTGCTCATGTTAGCATTTATTGTAATGATTTGTGTAGGCCTTACTCAAGTAATTGCTCGGTCACTTAATTTAGAAATTTTACCCACACTAATTGGGGTAGTAGCTTTTACATTTACCTACATGATGTTTGGCGGTGCCAATAGTATGGTATATACCAATACGGTACAGGCATTTCTTAAACTAATTGTGGCCATTATTTTAATCACTTCTGGGTATGAATATTTTGCAGAGGGTGTAACCGGATTTTTAGGCAAATTAGCTGCTATTGATCCTATGCTTGCAAAGCCATTTAATCCTAATAGCCCCATCTTTCGTGATTTTTTTGAAGTAGTTATTTGTCAATTGATTGTTGGTGTTGCAATTGTGTGTCAACCCCATATTCTTACTCGTTCTTTATTGCTAAAAGATGATAAAGACCTGAATCGTTTTTTAACCGTTGCTATTCTTGCTCAGGCTTTATTTTTCATGGTTGTATTTGCAGGTTTATATGCTCGATTACAATTTCCCGATTTAAAAATTAATGGAACTCCTATCCCATTAGATGGCGTAATGGGCACTTTTGTAGTAAGTAGATTTCCCATATATATAGCCATTGTTTTATTTCTTGGAATGATATCTGCAGGAATGGCCACATTAGAAGGGTTAATTCAATCTTTGAGTACCACATTTACTTCAGACATAATTAAGCCACTTACTGGTAATTCAGTTATAAAATCTTTAGATAGAACTGGCGGATTTATTTCTGAATTGGCAATGAATAGAATTGTAATTGCTTTAATGGCTGTTGCTGCCATCTATATGTCTTACGAACAATTAACGCATCCCGATTTGAGTGTGGGTATTTTTGCTCAAAATGGTGTGTACGCTTATTTTTGTGGTGCATTTGTTCCTGTACTTTTTGGTATTTTCACCAAGGATTGCCCTCCAATTGCAGCAATAGTTTCTAGTGTAACAGCGGTTGTTGTTCACTTTTCTGTTTATTATGGTCGCCTAACACCTTATATGCACAGCGGCACCAGAAATCCTGGTGTATCTGCTGCAATTGCAATTGTTTCTTCATTAACAATTGGTCTTGTTTTATATTATGCCCTGAAACCCAAAAACAAATTAGCAGCAGCATGATTAAAATAATTCATATCATTTGTTTTCTAACAATCTCATTAGCCTCATTGGCTCAGTGTGAACCAAGTTATGGGTTTAAGACTAAGCAGATTCAGTTAGATTCTACTAAGCTTAATTATATTGATGAAGGAAAAGGTGCTGTTTTATTATTGATTCATGGTTTAGGTGGAAATGCCTCTCACTGGAAAAGAAATATTCAAGAATTATCAAAATACAATCGTTGTATAGCAATTGATTTGCCTGGTTATGGAAAGAGTTCTGTTATTAATCGTTTGAATGCTGCCGAACAGTTAGATTTTTATGCAGACCAAATTGCTACTTTTTTGAATAAACTAAAAATTAAAAAAGCCACCATTGCTGGACATTCCATGGGAGCACAAATAGCCATGATTTTTTCATTGAAATATGCGCTAATAGTTTCTAATCTTATTTTATTAGCCCCTGCAGGATTTGAAACTTTTTCTGCTACGGAGGCTGGATTGCTTAAGAATTATGCTACGCCTACTTTTT
Source organism: Chitinophagaceae bacterium (assembly GCA_008080615.1). Taxonomy (GTDB): domain Bacteria; phylum Bacteroidota; class Bacteroidia; order Chitinophagales; family Chitinophagaceae; genus Sediminibacterium. The sequence continues at coordinate 3,884 of VIKJ01000124.1, forward strand.
ATGAAAAACAAGATAGCGCTGCAATTGAAAAAAGCTATCGCATGAACTTTTTTAATATGCCCGATGAAGCACAATCGCTGGTGAAAGAAAGAATTGCTTTAAAACAATGTGAAGTGTTTTCATCTTTCTGTGCACAAATTCCATTGGGTGTTCAAGGTATGTTGGCTCATCCAGTAAAAGAACAATTAAAACAACTTGGAATGCCAACATTGATCATATTTGGAGCATCTGATGCATTGATCCCAAATAAATTATTACATCCTGCTTTAACTGTTGAAATGGCTGCAATTGCAAAAGCTATTCCTTATCAACAAACAACAATCATTCCCCAAGCAGGCCATTTAGTACAATTTGAAAAACCAACCATAGTAAACCAAACAGTTTTACAATTTTTACACCAAATAAAATGACACAAATGAAACGATTGCTTGTACTCATGTGTTTGCTTCTTGTGCAAAGTGCTATAATGGCACAAGCCACCAAAGTAAGTGGACGCGTAACCGATGAAAAAACAGGTTTGCCATTGGCAGGAGCCAGCGTAATGGTAAAGTCAACTGGCGCTGGTACTTATGCCGATGACGATGGTAATTTTACGATTGCCCTTTCTAAAGGAGGAAAAATCACATTGGTTGTTTCATATATTGGTTATACTGATATTGAAAAAACCGGAGATGCAGGTACACGATTTTCTTTTAGTCTTGCACCTTCTACTGGTAGAGGGGATGAAGTTGTTGTGAGTGCCTCAAAACGCCCCGAGAAAATAACGAGGGCGCCTGCAACCATCAGTGTAATCACTGCAAAAGATATTGCACAGTCATCTTCGTTTAACGTAGGAGAATTGGCATCTAAAATTCAGGGTGTTGAATTTGTTAGAACCGGTGTAAATGGTGTTGGATTTAATGCCCGTGGTTTTAATAATGCTTTCAATGCTAAAATTCTTCAAATGACTGATGGAAGAAATAGTATGATGGCTGGTGGTAGTGGATTGGCTTCGGGAATTATGAATACGGTGATAAAAGAAGATATTGACCGTTTAGAAATTGTGTTAGGTCCTAACTCAGCATTATATGGTCCTAATGCACATAATGGTATTGCCAATACAATTACTAAAGACCCAAGAAAATATCAAGGAACAGATATTGCGTTAGGTGCAGGAAATCAAAATGTATTTACTGGCCGTTTTAGAACTGCTAGTAAAATCAATAATAAGTGGGCATATAAAATGACTGGAGAATATACCACCGGAAAAGATTTTGATTTTAGAGATAGTATTTATGC
>VIKJ01000125.1 GCA_008080615.1 Chitinophagaceae bacterium
CGACAATATGGCTTCGCAAGCAGATAATGCGCCTGTTATAGTTTGGCTTAGTTATAATGTACACGGAAACGAAGCAGCTTCTTCTGAAGCTTTCATGCTTACGATTCATGCTTTGGCCGATCCAACAAATGCACAAAGTAAAGAATGGTTAAGAAATACTGTTGTGATTTTAGATCCATGTATTAATCCAGATGGAAGGGATCGTTACATTAATTGGTACAATTCGGTAGTTAGTAAAAACTATAATCCAGATCCTTCATCACGCGAACATGCAGAACCTTGGCCCGGTGGAAGAAGCAATCACTATAATTTTGATTTAAACCGTGATTGGGCTTGGCAAACACAGGTTGAAACTCAGCAAAGAATAAAAAAGTACAAAGAGTGGATGCCACAAATACATGTTGATTATCACGAACAAGGATTCAATGAGCCCTATTATTTTGCACCTGCTGCTGATCCAATTCATGAAGTAATTACCCCTTGGCAAAGAGAGTTTCAGGTTATAGTTGGGAAGAATCATGCAAAATACTTCGATAATAATAATTGGTTGTTCTTTACCAAAGAGCGGTTTGACTTACTCTACCCATCATATGGCGATACTTATCCTATTTATAATGGAGCTATTGGTATGACGTATGAGCAGGGAGGTATTAGAGCTGGGCTAGGTATACTCAATGAAGACAATGATACACTTACATTAGTGGATAGGGCTGCACATCATTTTACTACAGGAATGTCTACTGTAGAAATGGCTTCAAAAAATCGTCAAAAATTGGTTACTGAATTCAAAAAGTTTTTTGATGAAAGTAAGGCCGGAAAATTTGGTGAATATAAAACATACGTATTCACTTCTAAGGAAGAACAAAAAATGGCTGCCTTAAAAAAATTATTAGAGCAAAACGGTATTGATTTTGGTACACTGAATAATAAAACATTCCGAGGGTTTAATTATTTTACCGGAAAAGACGATAGTTTTTCAGATGAGGGTTACCATATTGCAGTAAGTGCATTTCAGCCAAGAGCAGTTTTGGCAAAAGTGTTGTTAGAGCCCAGAACGGTTGTTACAGATTCCAATACTTATGATATTACAGCTTGGTCTGCTGCATATGCATATGGAGTTAAGGGATATGCAGTAAAAGAAAAATTAGATTTCAGTGGTGAATCAAAATCATCTACCATCATTGCAGAAATCAACAGTAATTACGGCGCTTTGATTCCTTACAATTCATTTAGTAGTGCGAAGGTATTGGCTCATTTATTAAAGAATGGCGTAAAAGTTCGCTTTGTAGAAAAGCCATTTACCTACAAGGGTAAAGTGTACGATCGGGGCACTTTGATTGTACTTAAAACAAGTAACGGAAATAATTGGCTAACAATAACCAATGATGCTTGCAAAAAGAATACTGTACAAGCAATTGCAGTAGAAACAGGCTTCATGGATAAGGGTGCCGATTTTGGTTCTCCCGACATTAAAAATATTGCTGCTGCACCAAAAGTAATTTTAGTTACAGGAGATCAAACTTCTTCCTTAGCTGCAGGTGAAGTTTGGCATTATTTTGATAAGCAATTGGATTATCCTATTACGATGGTGAATGGTACCGATTTATACAGGCTCAATCTTAAAAATTTTCAAGTATTGATTATGCCCGATGGTGGCTATAGAAATATGAGTGACAAATCTACTCAGGATAAATTAAAAGACTTTGTGCGTGGTGGTGGTAAAATTATTGCGATGGAAAATGCTGTTTCTGTAATGGCTAATACTGATTGGGGAATCAAATCGAAAGAAAGTAAAACTGATGCTAAATCGGAAGATTCTAGTGTAAAAAAATATGCGGATAGAGATAAGGATTACCTTACCAACTCTATTCCTGGTGCTATCTATAAAATAGATTTAGACAATACACATCCTTTGGCATTTGGATATCCTGAGTTTTATTATACATTAAAACAAGATAATGTATTGTACGAAAATTTAAAAGATGGATGGAATGTAGGGGTGATAAAGAAAGATGCCTATGTTACCGGATTTGCAGGAGTTAAAGTAAAAAATAAATTGAAGGAAGGCATGTTATTGGGCGTTCAGGATATGGGTGCAGGTTCAGTAGTATATTTAACCGAAGATGTATTGTTCCGTAATTTTTGGGAGAATGGCAAGTTACTATTTGCGAATGCCGTATTCTTAGTAGGGCAATAAATTTGCTGGCTATAATTTTTAAAAAAATCCGTCGATCATACACCGACGGATTTTTTTATTCGAATAAACGAATACTACAACTTAATATTCACTGCGAATAAAATATTCGTTCCGGCCATAGGATAAAAATAGTTTTCTGTTGCGGAAACACCATTGTAGATATAGCTAAATGTATATCCATTGGGTTCATATAATTTGTTGAAAATATTATTTACTTGAAGAATAAATTGTACTTCTTTAGGAAGCTTTTTTCTTAAAGTATAAATAGCCCTAAGATCCTGTGTCATAAACCCTTTCAACATTCTATTTTCATTTTGAGTATTGTCTAAATATTGTTTGCCAACATATTTATTCAATAAACTTATTTCAGCATTTTTAGCAGGTATAAAATTCAATGCTAAACTACTGATTGTATTAGATGAAAAGGCGATGTCTTTATTTTGATGTTGAACTTTATATTGAAGGCCATTGTCGTAATTATCAATATATTCTGAAAACGACTTTATTTTGTTTTCACTTAGTGTAAGGTTTCCTGAAAAATTAAACCAGCTATTGATTTTTGCATTTGCTTGCAATTCAATCCCCATTCTGTAGCTAGAAGGAATATTGGTTCTTGTATATGCACCCACATCGTTTATCTGCCCTGTTAGTACTAATTGATTGTTGTAATTCATATAATAAAAAGTAGCTCCGGCTGTAAAATTGCGTCCTCTTTTTTCTATTCCTAATTCCCAGTCGTTTAATGTTTCGTGTTTAGGAACAGAATTTACACCTGCTTCAAAATCATCTCTATTGGGTTCTTTATTAGCAACTGCAAAACTTAAATAATTATGCCAGCCGTTTTTGATATAGCTTAACCCAAGTTTTGGATTTACAAAGTTGAACTGTTGATTAATATTAAGAGACTGGTTATTTTGAAATCCATATATATTGTGTTTCACATTTCTAAATTGCAGGTCTACAAAGCCAGTTAAATGATTAGCTAATTGATGTTGCCATTTGGCATAAGTATTAATGTCTGATTTATCAGCAGGGTAAAAATAGTACCGATAATTTGCTGGAATTGTGCCGAATTGCATCCAGGCAAGGGTTCCAAAATGGTCTCCCTCATATTTATTCCATCCGCCACCAATGGTAATTTCATCCTTAACTGTTTTGTATTGGAAAGAAAATATCTGACCAAAAAAATCATTGTCTAACCAACGTTGCCGAACCAAATCGGATCTTGTAAATGTGCTTCCTCCAATAACAGTACTGGGTAATCCATATTTTGAAAATGCTTGATCTGCTTTGTATTCCTCATAATATCCTTTGCCCTTTGTATAAAACAATGCGGTATTAAACGACCATTTTTCGTTGATACTATGATTGAAAAATAATTGATAATGAGTTTGTGTATAGTTGTCCGTTTGATTGTCGTAAGGTGTTCCTGATTTTTCTAAACCTGCAGGATTAAACGTTCTATCGTTAGCTAAAGTAGCCGCATCAATACCATACCAAGCTTGATACGTTTTTTCATTGCCAGAAAATACATTCAATCTAAGCGATGATTTTTTATTGATATAAGCTGTACTAAAATAAAACGACTTCAAGTTGCTAGATGCCCTATCTATATAACCATCGCTTCTAATACTACTTAATCTGGCATCAACCATAAAATGCTTGCCAATTAAACCAGATCCAAATTTCAACGTGTTCTTGAAAGTATTAAATGAGCCAACGCTATTATTTACTTCGGCATAACTTTTTTCGTTGAATTCATTGGTTGATAAATTAAGTGTTGCTCCAAATGCTCCTGCGCCATTAGAAGATGTGCCTACACCTCGTTGAATTTGAATGCTATTTACCGAAGAGGAAAAATCGGGTAAATTCACAAAAAACGTACCCATGCTTTCTGCGTCATTATAAGGTATACCATTCAATGTAACATTAAGTTTTTAATAGATTGGTTTTACTAAACGGGGCTTTATCTGAAGCACGAATGGCGTTTACTTCTAATGGTTGTAAATAGGAGGGATTGGGAATCAACGCAAATTCAAGAATGGATTGATTGGAAGGATCTGACTTGAATTCTACAGATTGATATCCCATGCTCGAAATACGAATCGTGGAATTATCCATCTTGGTAATTGCAAAATTACCTGATTCATTACTCGTTACAACTTGTTTACCCGATCTAATAATGGCTCCTGTAATGGGCTCATTGGTAGTTTTGTCTTTTACAATGCCTTTAATAGACTGGTTTGTTTGGGCAGCAAGGATGATTGCGAATAGCAAAACTGCTGTTGTTCCCATAATTTTTCTCATTTT
>VIKJ01000126.1 GCA_008080615.1 Chitinophagaceae bacterium
TAGTTAAAAGTGACCCTAATTCTCATTTGGTGGTCTCGCCAAGAATCGAACTTGGATCTAGAGTTTAGGAAACTCCTATTCTATCCATTGAACTACGAGACCCAACCGGTATGTATCCGATTGGCGCAAAAATAGTAGATTTGGTTACTTCATCACAAAGAAATCATTATGAAACCTTATTTTTTATTGATTGCCCTGTTTTTAACTATCATAAATACAGCTACAGCTCAAACAAAAATAAAACCCATCATTAACCATGTGGCCATTACTGTAAGCAATTTGCCAGCAACGGTTCGGTTCTATACTGATATTTTAGGAATTGATACAATTGCTAATCCATTCAACGATGGTAAACATGTTTGGTTGGGTATCGGAACCAATGCGGCCCTGCATATTATTGATCAAACATTATTGCCTGCGGGGGCTCCATCAAAAATGACTTATTCTAAAGGGAATCACCTCTGTTTTAGTGTGGCATCGGTAGATGCCATCATGACTTTATTAAAGAAGAACGCTATTTCATGGGAAGATTATCCAGGAAAAAAAGGAAGTTTTAATCTTCGCCCCGATGGCGTAAAACAAATTTGGTTTCAAGATCCCGAAGGCAATTGCAATACTGGCGCTCTATTTTGCTTTTCTAAACGCAGATTCATACAAATCAATCCAATCTTTCACCGAAATTTTGCTCGCCAATTCTCCAATTAATTCATAAGGAATATCCGCTGCATTTTTATAGCGGGTACAACTCTTACCCATATCTAATTTTTTTGGAGATGCTTTAGCATGTGCTTCTGTAAACCATTTATATAGTTTAGCATCAGCATAAATGCCCATGTGGTATATATTGATGCTGTTTTTTTGAGATGCAATATTTAAAAAAGGCAAAGGTAGTTTTGGATCGCAATGATAACCCGCTGGATATAGTTTATGTGGCACAACATTGCCATAACTCATCACTTCTTCAAAACCCTTGGGTAAATTTTTCTTAATCACTTTCTGCAATTGCATAATTGCTTTTTGACGATCTTCCGGAAGTTCGGCTATATACTCTTTTACAGATGTTGCTTTGGATTGCATAAAAATGATTGAATGATTAGTCGTCTTTTATTAGCAATTTATTTGATGCCTGGTTGTTTCAACACAAACCCCGTTTTTTTCTTTTCAGCATCCACCATTTCTTTCACGTCTGACAATAATTTTTTAGCATCATATACAATGCCATCTTTAATAGTATAGCTCACTCCACCTCTGCGAATCACTTCATTGTTTGCATTTAATTCAATGGCACCAGTGCCATACAATACTTGTAAATTTTGTAAAGGGTTGCCATCTACCACACATAAATCGGCTAATTTGCCTACTTCAATAGAACCTAATTCTTTGTCAACTCCCAAGGATTGTGCCGCGTTTAATGTAGCAGAACGAATTACTTCTAATGGATGAAAACCCGCTTCACGCAATAGTTCTAGCTCACGAATAAAACCAAATCCATACAGCTGATAAATAAATCCATTATCTGAACCAGCAGTAACTCTGCCACCGCGATTCTTATATTCATTAATAAACGTCATCCATAATTGATAGTTCTTTTTCCATTCAACTTCTTGTTCTGTTCCCCAGCTATGCCAATAAGAACCATGCGATACACGGCTGGGTTCATAAAATTTCCAAAGAGAAGGAAGCGTATAATCTTCGTGCCATTCTGCTCTGCGTGCACGCATTAAATCTCTATTGGCATCGTAAATATTAAATGTNNTAAATATTAAATGTAGGATCTAATGTAAAATCGAGTGCAATCAATTCATTCATTACTTTATTCCAATGCGCACTATAAGGTGCAGCAGCTTGTGCCCATAATTTTCCTGCTTCTTCAAAACGATTTTGTTCGTTATTGTAATTGTAGTTAGGAGGAAAATTTTGAATCGTTTTATTTTCAAACAAAGCTTCTGGTAATCCATACCAGTGTTCCATACTGGTCATGCCAGCACGCGCCGATTGCAATACGTTCCAACGGGCCACATCAGTTTGTGCATGATGCGCGGTGCTTCTTAATCCTAGTTTTTTATTTTCTCTGATAGCTGCATCCATCACTTCTGGAGATGCTCCAAAAAACTTAATCCCATCAGCACCCTTTGTAGCATTCTCATTTACCCATGCCCTTGCTTGATCTGCAGTAACAATTGACGATTTACTACCCTGCCCAAAAGCAGTATACGCATAAATGCGCGGTGCAGTTATTGTATTGGCTGCTGATTTTCTTTTATGATCTAAAACCCATTCAAGCCCGTTGCCAGCAGAAGGATCTTTAATAGTTGTAATACCATGGGCCATCCATAATTTAAATACATATTCTGCGGGAGTGCCCTGCTCTTTTCCACCAATATGCCCATGGCTATCAATTAATCCAGGCAATACATACATGCCATTACAGTTAATTTCTTTTCCTCCCTCTTTTAAAACAGGTCTTCTTTTTTCATTAATGGGAACGCCTGGGTTGCCTACATTGGCAATTTGCACAATCCTGTTTTTTTCAATTACCAAATCTACCGGTCCAAAAGCAGGGGCGCCAGTACCATTAATTACAGTAACTCCCCGTAAAATAAGCTGGGAGTATGGCCCATCGCCCTCTTTTTTAATGGGGGAAGGGGTAATTTGAGCAGCAATACTGCCCATAAATGCATAAATGGCTAAAAAAAGTGCAATTTTTCTCATAGCGAAGCTTTGTATAAATATAGCCGATTAGCTTCAATCGCGTTATCTTTGCCACCCAAAATTGAACTATGAAGATTTATAATATATTAATTAAATATCGTTTTTGGCTGAGTTTACTGGCCATAGTATTAGCCATAACGGTAAATGTAACCAGTGGATTTTGGCCCTCATTTATCCTTTATTTTATAGGAGTGATAGGGTTGGCTAGTCATTTTTTTATTGGCCCATTGCGTTTGATACAAGAGCCTATGGAAAGAGGCGACATGGAAGAAGTGGAGCGCATTTTAAACACAGTTTGGTATCCAGGTTTGTTGTATAAGCCAGTACGTTCTACCTATTATACCATTAAGGGCAATATGGCCATGATGAAACAAGATTTTGATGCGGCCGAAAAGCATTTAAAGAAAAGTTCATCCTTGGGTTCACCTATGCCAGAAGCCGAAGGTGCCAATAAATTACAGTTGGGTATGATGGCTATGCAAAAGGGCGATATGAAGCAGGGTGAAAGTTATATCCGTGCAGCTATTCGTGCAGGCATAGCTGATAAAGAAAGTGAAGCAGTTGCATTTATAAGTATGTGTCAGATATTTATGAACAAGCGCGAGTTTAGGGCCGCTAAAGATTATTTTAGAAAAGCCAAAGCATGCAAGCCTAAAACCAAGCAGGTATTAGATCAGATAAAAGAAGTGGAGAAATATATTTCTCGTATGCCAGGATAATGCAACTACAATTAAAACATATTACACAAAACGATGCCGATCTGGAAACAGCTCGGCATTTGTTTAAGGAGTATTCCAATGAATTGGCAGTTGATCTATGTTTTCAAAGTTTTGAAGAAGAATTAGCTAACCCACTAAAAAAGTATGGCTCACCAACGGGGAGTTTAATATTGGCTTTTTGGGATGATAGACCCGTTGGAACCGTTGCCCTGCAAGCTTTAGAAGAAACGGGTGCTTGTGAAATGAAACGCCTTTATGTTCAAGCTGCATATAGAAAATATGGAATAGGCGAAGCATTGGTAATAGCTATACTAGCAGACGCAAAACAACTAGGCTATACCAAAATGAAATTGGATACATTAGAACGATTAAAATCGGCCATTACCCTTTATTTAAAACATGGGTTTAGCATCACGACAGCCTATTATCACAATCCATTGCCTGAAGTAGTTTATATGGAGAAGTTGCTCAAACCGTAATCTAGGATGAGCGGATGGGTATCTTATTGAGTTCATTCTCTTTTACCACTTGTAAAAATGCAATTTGATAATGACATGTAATGATTACTCAATAGTGTATTGATAATCAGCTGATTCGAAATTATTTTGATAAAAACTAAATATTTATTGTTTATCAATAAATATTTATTATGTTTGTGTTTTAAACCAACACTAAACAATTATGCAAATCAGTACAAAACAGATCTTGAACATACTGTATGTTCTTTCATTGATCATATTAATAGGATTATGTATAGAATCTGGCGGTTTTATAACCAATACACTCTATGCCCTGTTTATTAATACTTCAGTAGTAAGTCATTTTTGGGGTCATCTAGATTTATCGGGGCTTTATGAATATGATCATGGTCATTTTTATGTGATCACCGTATACATGATCATAGTAGCCCTTGCTAAAACATTGATGTTTTACTTGATTGTAAAAATCTTGCACGATAAAAAAATCAATATGGATCAGCCATTTAATAAGGAACTAGGCCGATTTGCTTTTAACCTTGCTTACTTGGCATTGCTAATAGGATTGTTTTCTTCTTGGGGAGTAAAATACAGCCTTTGGCTAGAGGGTTTTAATATTAAAATGCCCAATGTAGAAAGCTTAAGAATGGGCGGAGCAGATGTGTGGTTATTTATGAGTGTTATGCTATATGTGATTGCGCAAATATTTAAAAGAGGAATTGAAATTCAATCTGAAAACGACTTAACTGTATAATTATGCCAATTATAATCAACCTAGATGTTATGATGGCAAAACGAAAGATGTCATTAAACGAATTATCTGAAAAAGTAGGAATCACTTTATCTAATCTTTCCATATTAAAAACAGGAAAAGCCAAAGCCATACGCTTTAGCACTTTAGAAACTATTTGTAAAGTGTTGGATTGCCAGCCTGCGGATATTATTGAATATGTGAAGGAGTAGATGGATAGAATAATCGTTAAGGTTTTAAAAGATTAGGTAGAAATACCTGATCTTTTTTTGTTTTAAGGAATTAACATTGTTAAACAATCAGAATGGTTGTGTTGACAAATAAAATATGAGTTATGTTAAAAAAAATTATAAATAGCGATAAAGAGAATTTTAAAACATTTTGTATGTTTTTATTTTATCTGTTAATTTTTAATATAGCCGAATATGTAAATTTATGGGGATTAATTAAAGAGTATTTATTTTCAAAATAATAAAGTTGAAACTATATTTTACCAATTTGAATATTAAGTAAAAAAGCTATTTTATTTGCTTTTATGCAGAGTGATTTCATTTTAATTAAGAGAGATAAATACAAGTTGGAAAATAATCTACTCCGTTAAAGAACTTTAAAATTGAGGTATTAATACTAGGTTTTCAATTATTTTATTCTGCTAATATTGTTCTAATAAAGCAGAAGGCGCTTGCTGATGTACACAGTAAGAACCAGCAGCTTTATAGGGTAGCTACCAATTATGATGTTGATGGATGTGCATTTATGATGCGCATATTGCAGCAACCGCAAGTAAAAAAACCGCCGAACAACCACACCAGGGCGTAAGACAGGTGAGGGCTAAAAAATCAACTCATAAAAATGGAACCAATTAATTTAAAACATTACCGGCTTCAAGAGCTGAGTTCCCAAGAGAACGAAAGTATTAATGGAGGAGCCAATTTGCCTAAATGGATAAAAGGATTAGGATGGGGTGCAGTCCTTAAAGATGCTTTTGATCATTGGGAGGATATTAAAAAAGGTTTTAAAGAAGGATGGGACATTGATAAACCACATAAATAATTAAAACATGAAAAAAAATATCATTGCTTTTGAAGCTATTGAATTTGCCGGAACTCTTTCAAATGAAGAAATGATTTCTATTAATGGTGGTAGTAATGCCTGGGAAGATCTTGCATATATTGCCGGTAGAACCATACGATGTATTT
>VIKJ01000127.1 GCA_008080615.1 Chitinophagaceae bacterium
AAAAGCTACACCCGCCAATTTTGAAGCGTCTCCTGATACTGCTATTTCAACAGCAACTTTTCAGCTATTATTTGATGGATTAATGAAGTGGCCAGCTGATTTTAAGCCATTGAAAAAAATTGAAAAATTAATTCAGGATAAGGTAAAATTGTTAACCACAGAAGGGAAAGTAGATTGGGCCACTGCAGAATTAATGGCCTATGGTTCTATCTTATTAAATGGTCATATAGTAAGAATGAGCGGGCAAGATGTGCAACGCGGTACTTTTAGTCATCGCCATGCCATTTTGAGAGATGAAGAAACCAATAAGGGATATAACCGATTGAATCATTTTCAAGATAATCAACAAAAATTCAGAATCTATAATTCCTTATTAAGTGAATATGGAGTATTGGGTTTTGAATATGGATATGCAATGGCTAATCCGCAAGCATTGGTTTTATGGGAAGCACAGTTTGGAGATTTTTGTAATGGTGCTCAAACCATGATCGATCAGTTTATTGCAGCCGGTGAACAAAAATGGCAGCGCCAGAATGGTATGGTTATGTTACTGCCACATGGCTATGAGGGGCAGGGTCCTGAACATAGTAGTGCAAGAATGGAACGCTTTTTACAAATGTGTGCAGAGTTAAACATGGTGATTACCAATGTAACAACTGCTGCTAATTTGTTCCATATGTTTAGAAGACAACTAGCCTGGAACTTTAGAAAACCGTTGATTAATTTTTCTCCCAAAGCCAATTTAAGAAATCCGCATACGTATAGTTCCAAAGATGATTTTATCAATGGTAAATTTCAGGAAACCATCGATGATCATTTTGTTGATGATCCATCGGCAGTTAAAAAAGTACTGTTTTGTACAGGAAAATTATATTATGAATTGGCCGATAAGCAATTAAAAGACAATCGAAAAGATATTGCCATTGTTCGTTTAGAACAAGTGTATCCGCTACCTTTTGGGCAATTAGCTTCTTTATATAATAAGTATAATAAAGCAACCTGGTTTTGGGTGCAAGAAGAGCCATTGAATATGGGTGCTGCAAGCTTTTTACAAATGAATTTAAAGACCATTAATTTTGGTGTAATTAGCAGAAATACTAGTGCTGCAACAGCAACTGGCTATGCTAAAGTGCATGCAAAAGAACAGGCAGAAATTATTGAAACGGCTTTTAATATTTAATTAAGTAAGGGATAAATAAATTCTACATTTAGAAATACTAATTTATGATTGAGATAAAAGTACCAACAGTAGGAGAGTCTATCAATGAGGTAACTTTACTAAAGTGGACCAAAAAAGAAGGGGAATGGGTAGAGCGTGATGAAGTAATTGCAGAATTAGAAAGTGAGAAAGCTACTTTTGAAGTAAATGCAGAAAAAGCTGGGATACTTATCATAGTAGGAAAAGAAGGAGATACCCTTAATATTGGAGATGTGTTGGGTAAAATAGATACAGATGCAGCTAAGCCAGCAGCAGCCGAAGCTCCAGTTTCAACCAAAGAAAAGGAAGTAGCAAAGCCAGTTGCTAATGAAGCGCCTGTTACTGTAGTTTCAAATGATATAAAAGCAACACCTGTTGCTTCTGCAATTATAGCCGATAAAAAAGTAGATGCTAAATTGATTACCCCATCTGGTACTGGTGGCAAAATCATGAAGCAGGACGTGTTAGAAGCAATTGCCAATCCTGGTAAGAAACCATTTGCTGGTGAAACTGCTTTATTTGGCAGAAATGTTCGCCAAGAAAAAATGAGTGCATTGCGCAAAACCATTAGTAGAAAACTGGTTGAATCTAAAAATACTACCGCAATGCTTACCACTTTTAATGAAGTGGATATGACCCGTATCATGGATGTTAGAAAACAATTCAAAGATAAATTCAAAGAGAGCCATGGTGTTAATCTTGGCTTTATGAGTTTCTTTTCTAAGGCTTGTGCAATTGCATTAGGTGAATGGCCATCTGTAAATGCATACATTGATGGCGATCAAATTATTTATCATGATTATGCGGATATTAGTATTGCAGTTAGTACTCCTAGAGGATTAACCGTTCCTGTAATTCGCAATGTAGAAAGCCTTAGCATGGCCGAGATTGAAAAAGCAGTTGTTGTATTAGCAGGTAAAGCAAGAGATAGTAAATTAACAACTGAAGATTTAACGGGTGGTACATTCACGATTACCAATGGAGGTGTGTTTGGTAGCTTAATGAGTACACCCATTATTAATATTCCACAGAGTGCCATTTTAGGAATGCATAAAATTCAAGATCGTCCGATGGCTATAAACGGCCAAGTTCAAATTCGTCCGATGATGTATTTGGCATTAAGTTATGATCACCGCATTATAGATGGTAGAGAAAGTGTGAGTTTTTTGGTAAGGGTGAAAGAATTATTAGAAAATCCAGAATTGCTTTTGATGGGGAAAGATCCTGTTAAAACCTTATTGGAACTTTAATTAAGTTTAAATAAACTACTATAAAGCTCATCCAAAATGAGCTTTATTTTTTTAGTATGAAATATGCTGCTCAATATTTATTATCTGCGGTACAGTTGATTCAACTGTATGATGGTGCTGTACCATTGGCTGTATTTTTAAAAAATCATTTTTCGCAACATAAAAAATATGGATCAAAGGATCGGAAATTTATAGCACAACTTTGTTATAGCTATTTTAGATTGGGGCATGCAGGTAAAAAATTTTCTACCGATCAAGCAATTAAAATTGCTGTTTTTTGTTGCAATGATGCACCAGAACATTGGGCCAGTTTATACGAAGAAAACTGGTTAGCCAACTGGTCGTTCAATTTAACTGAACGAATTAGTTTTATACAATCCATTTTTCCGGAGTTCAATAGTCAATTGATTTTTCCGTTTAACCAGGTACTTAGTAAAGATATTGATGCCACTGCATTTTCATTGGCACAGTTAATTCAACCAGATTTATTTATTCGATTGAGGCCCGAAAAAACCAGAAAAATTATTGCAGAATTAGTTGCTGCAAAAATGATTTTTCAACAAGTATTGCCTACTGCTTTGGCCTTGCCCAATGGAACTAAACTAGATCATTTAATTGCCATGGATAAAGAAGCCATTGTGCAAGACCTTAGTTCTCAAAAAGTGGGCGATTTTTTTGAAATCATCAACGGGGAATGGGATCGCGAACAAGGTCCGATAACGGTATGGGATTGCTGTGCTGCAAGCGGTGGTAAATCTATATTGGCGAAAGATATTTTGGAAAATATTCAAATGACCGTTTCAGATTTACGCCCATCTATTTTGCATAATTTAAATCTTCGCTTTCAGCGTTCTGGTATTACTCAATACAAAACCTTTGTAATTGATTTGTCTAAAGATGCCTCTGCAACGGCCATCGAACTAAAAAATAAAGCATTCGACTTAGTAATTTGTGATGCGCCTTGTTCGGGAAGTGGAACATGGAGTAGAACTCCAGAGCAATTGTATTTTTTTAAAGAAGAACAGATTAATACGTTTAATCAACTGCAACAAAAGATTGTTAGCAATATTATACCTACTGTAAAAAAAGGAGGGTACTTGTTATATATTACTTGTTCTGTTTTTGAAAAAGAAAATGAAGCCGTCACTCAATTTATTCAATCAAACAGCAATGTAGTTTTAATAGAACAGAAAGTAATCAAGGGGTATGCAGATAAGGCAGATACCATGTTTGCAGCTTTGTTTAAGCGATTAGCTTAAAATCAATTCGCCTCTTAGAATATTACCACCACCAATTACATCATTGCCTTCATAAAACACAGCGCTTTGGCCAGGTGCAATGCTTTTTACATTTTCATAAAACCTTGCACGAATACGACCATCTGGTTCATTGTATAAATTACTTAATGCGCCACGATCCTTATAACGGATTCTGGTAATGGCTTCCATTCCATCGGAGATACCATCGTACTTAATCCAGTTTATTTTTGCAACCATCATATCATTTTGCTCCAAATCAGATTCATCGCCCAATACCACGGTATTATTGGTAGGGTCTATAGCAGTTACATAGGCAGGTTTCCCCAATGCAATATCTAAGCCTTTACGTTGACCAACTGTATAAAAAGGATAGCCCTTATGTTGCC
>VIKJ01000128.1 GCA_008080615.1 Chitinophagaceae bacterium
AGCGTTTCTGAAATTATAGTATGATTGGTCGGCCTCGTTTAATTTTACTTCCTCTGCTTCCTTACCGCGCATTAGGTTTACCAATAAGGTCTCCACTTCTGCCAATGCCTCATTGCCTTCTACAATATCCGATTCTGCTTCGGCCAATTGCGCTGTATTTAATTTTATCTGCTCGTGTAAATCGTTTAACTGATTTTCTTTGAACAGCAACTCTTGCTTAAGGGTAGCGATCTTACTTTGCTGACGAGTCAATTGCAAATTGGTTTCGTTAAACTGACCTGATGCAAAATGATAAGCCTGTTCTGCAGCCTGATAGTCCTGCTCTATATTGCGCATTTCTTCAGTTGTTGCAACCAATTGCTCGTTCAAGGTGATCAATAGCTCGCGTGTTTCTGCAATGCTATCTTGTTCGTCCTGCAATCTTCCTTCAATATCAGCCAAGCGTTGTTCGCCATTTTGCTGAGCAGCCAATAAGTTTTCAATTTTATTTTTTGCAGCAAATACCTGATTGGTTAATTGATTAATCTCTTGTTCTGTTGCACGAATAGCATGTTCTTTTAATTGATCACTAAAAGCCACTACTTCATTGTGCTTAAACTGAATATCCGATTTTAATAAATTCACAATCGATTCCTGATCGATGATTTCTTCGTGTAGTTTCTCGAGGTTTTTGGCTCTACCAATTTTCTTTCCTTCGAATAAACCTACACTACCTCCCGTAAGGGTGTATTTTCCTTTTACGTACTTACCGGTTTTTTCTAATACCACAGCCCCATTGCTATTGTTCAGGGCTTCTTCATTTTCTGCGATGTACACATTACCCAATAAGTATTCTGCCAGTTTACGATACTGATCATCTACCTCTACTACATCCATTGCTCTGAATGTGTTATTAGGCTGATGGGTATCGGTTCTAAAATTGGCAAACTGATCGAGCATGAAGAAATTGGCCTTTCCTTTTTTATGTGCATCCAATAAATGAACAGCTTGTAAGCCTTCTTCTAAATTGTTTACTACATAATAGTTTAGGTAGGGTTCCAATACATTTTCTACTGCTGCTCTAAATTCTTCCTTCACATAAATAATGTCTGAAAGAATTGGGGCTGCATGATTCCACTCGCTGTTCTTATGTAAAAACTTAATGCTCTCTGGGTAACCTTCCATCGAATCGATCAAGCTTTTTAATAAATTGTATTCGTTGCGCTTAGAATCTAGCTTTCTATTTTCTTCGGCTAGTTCTCCTCTTAGTACTTCTAACTGAGCCTGTGTATCAAAAATCTGCTCCTTGGTTTTTTCGTGGTGCTCTTGCAATTGAACAAGGTCTGTGCGCTTCATCTCTAAAGCTTCTTCCTTTTCATTGCTCTCTACCTGCAATTGTTGCAATTGCTGTTTTCTATTTTCACTTTCCTCGGTTAACTGCAACTGTGCTCTTTGCAAGTTTTGGATAGAGGTATCGGCAACCGCTACTTTCTTTTCTGCATCAAATTGATTGCGCTGGTATTGCTGGTATTGATTACGTACCGCATCTACGCCCGCTCTCTTTTCATCAAATACCCTACGCTTGTCTTCTACTTCAAATTGAGCAGATTCAACGCGCTCTTGTAGTGTAGAAAGATTGGCTTCTTCCTCCCCCACTTGCATTTGAGAATATTCTATAGAATCGCCAATGGTTTTTAATTGACCAGTAGCTTTTTCTAAAAAGTCTTTTAAGTTGGTTTCCTTTTCTTTTAGGTATTGTAGCTTTTGGGTAGCTAAATTTTTCTCGTTCTCCTTGGTTCTAAGGTTCTGTTGCAATTCATTAAACCCGTGCTGCATACTTTGCAATTCACGTTCCTGGGTAATGAATGCTACTTTCTCTACTTCAATAGCTGCTTCATCGGTAGCTATCTCTGCTTCCAATTGCATTTTCTTATCAACCTCTGTTTCCTGCTGCTCGGTTAATGATTTGTACGAAATATTAAATCCTTCCAAAGCTGCTTTGGCTAGTTCAACCGCCACTTCTTTGTATTCTTTTTTAATTTCGTAAAACTTCTCGGCCTTCCGCGCCTGGCTTTCTAAGGTCTTCAGCTGATTATTGATTTCGAACAATAAGTCTTCAATACGCGCCAAATCCTGCTCGGTAGCATCTAACTTATTCTTGGCTTCCTTTTTTCTGGTTTTGTAGATGGTGATACCTGCAGCCTGCTCCAACATTCTGCGTCGGCTATTCTCCTTGTCTTTGATGATATCATCTACCATGCCCAATTCAATAATGGCATAGCTATCGGTACTAACCCCTGTATCGAGGAATAGATTATGAATATCTTTTAATCGGCAGGTAACATCGTTCAGCCTGTACTCGCTCTCCCCATTTTTATAAAATCGGCGAGTTACGGTTACGGTATTGAACTCGGTAGGTAGGAGATTTTTTGTGTTCTCGAATGTTAAGCTCACTTCGGCCAATCCACTAGCACTTCTGGTTTTACTTCCGTTAAAAACCAATGCTTCTAAATTCTCACTTCTGAGGGCAGAGATTTTCTGTTCCCCAATTACCCAGCGAATACTATCGATGATATTACTTTTTCCGCATCCATTTGGTCCGATGATACCGGTTATACCCTCATCAAAGCTTACCACAGTTTTGTCTGCAAAACTTTTGAACCCCTTAATTTCTAATGATTTTAATCTCACGTTTTCGGTATTTGTACCCGCGAACATACTTTAATTGAGCTATAAAAACGAGAAAGAAATAAAGCCTGTGCATAACAAGTGTAGAAGTTGCTGCGCTTTGGATTTTCGGGGTGGCGATTTTATTTATTTAGATAAATTAAAATATTGCAATAAATTGTAAATCAATTAGTTGAATAGATATAAATAAACTTAAATTGAATAGTCCATTTTTGGTGGGGTCAAAAGCCCGTTCTGCTAAAAATTGT
The DNA here is from genome assembly GCA_008080615.1 of Chitinophagaceae bacterium. Lineage (GTDB taxonomy): Bacteria > Bacteroidota > Bacteroidia > Chitinophagales > Chitinophagaceae > Sediminibacterium. Next base: position 2,916 of record VIKJ01000128.1, read on the forward strand.
TGCCCATTACGGGTGTTTTTATTTTTGCAAGTAGCTCTTGCAATTTTTAAAAAATTTGATTGATACTTTCGGGCAGGCAGTGGATTTTTAAATATACACTTTCATTTAAAAATTTCTAGCTCGCTGGGGTTTTCAATTGTACTTAATCATTCGATATTTTCGGGTATGCAGCGCATCATTTTTACAGTTACCAATAACCTAAGCTTCGATCAGCGCATGCATCGGATTGCCCATAGCCTATCGGCCGCTGGGTACCAGGTATTATTGGTGGGCCGAAATACCCCGGGGGCGCCTGCTTTGCCTGAAGGTCCTTTTCAACAAAAGCGTCTGCCCTGCTTTTTCCAAACTGGGCCCCTGTTCTATCTAGAATTCAACTTTCGATTACTCCTTTTCCTGCTCTTTGAACCCGTAGACATCATCTGCGCCATCGACCTCGATACCATTCTACCCTGCCTAATGGCCAGTAGCATCAGAGGCAAAAAGCGGGTATATGATGCCCATGAATACTTCACCCAACAAAAGGAACTTATCCGCAGGCCTGGGGTTCAACGCATTTGGCTGGCCATTGAAAAATGGGCTGTTCCTCAATTCCCAAACGGCTATACCGTGAATGCCCATTTGGCCCAATTATTCAAGGAAAACTATGGGGTTAACTACGAAATTGTTCGAAATATTTGCTTTCATTATCCTTTAGAAAATACTGATAATCAATCAAATGAAAAGTTTATTTTATATCAAGGTGCGGTGAACGAAGGGCGTTGCTTTGAGCAACTCATCCCTGCCATGAAATGGGTAGATGCCCCCCTTTTTATTGTGGGTGGAGGCAATTTTATGGACCAAACAATCAAACTGATCAGGCATTATAAACTGGAGAACAAGGTATTTTTAAAGGGTTGTTTACAACCTGCCGAACTAAGGTTGTTCACCCAACAAGCTACTATTGGCATCACCCTATTTGAGCCCAATGGCATTAACCAAGTGTACTCCCTGGCCAACCGCTTTTTTGATTATATGATGGCAGGCGTTCCGCAGATATGCGTAAACTATCCCTTGTACAAAGAAATCAACGATCAATATGGTTTTGCCTACTTAGTGGATGATACTCATCCACTTACAATTGGAGACGCACTGAACAAATTGCTTAAAGATGGTGTTGTATACAAAGAGTTAAA
>VIKJ01000129.1 GCA_008080615.1 Chitinophagaceae bacterium
TTCTCCTTGCTATTATATCCGTTGATCTTACTCATATTCTACAAAACTAAAAAAGCCCCGTCAAAGAGACGGAGCTTATATTTTTATCCCAAGCATTTATAATCTAAAAAATTAGAAAATAAAGCGCTACCCGAAGGTTGGGCTTATTTTAATCCTTTTTCGCTTGAAACAGATAGTTTCTTACGACCTTTCGCTCTGCGGCTTGCCAATACTTTACGGCCATTTGCAGATTCCATACGCTTGCGGAAACCGTGAACGGTTTTTCTGCGACGTTTGTGTGGTTGGAATGTACGTTTCATTGATAACTTTTTTTACTAACCCTAAAATAGTGTTTCTTTTCAATTGCTGCAGTCACCATACCGCCGCTTGTGAAAGGACGGCAAAATTAAGAAATAAAACCTAATGACCCAACAGAATATGCTCCGATTTAAGGGGTTTTCCGAAGAAAATTGCCCCATTTTGGTCAAAATCGGCTGCTGAGTCGGTTGTACAGAACCTAATTTGCCCATTTTGGCTACATTTTTGGGCCATTGTTGGGTATCTCTCCAAATAATCACTAAGGCTTTTGGCCACAATTTCACCCTGCGAAATGATCTGAATAGAATCAGGTACAAATTGCCTGATTTTGGGCATCAGCAGCGGGTAGTGGGTACAAGCCAATAAAATGGTATCTATTTGTTTGTTTTGCTGCATCAATGTATCAATAGATTGTTGCACATAATAATTGGCGCCAGGTTTATCAAACTCACCATTTTCTACAATAGGTACCCACATAGGGCATGCTTCCTGATGCACTTGCATTTCAGGAAAAAAATGATGAATTTCTAATAAATAACTTTCGCTCTGCACTGTTCCAGAAGTAGCCATCACACCAATATGTTTACTTGCAGAAAATTGGCCAATCACTTCTGCAGTGGGCCTGATTACACCCAATACCCTTTTATCGGCATACCCATTGGGCAAATTGATTTGCTGAATATTTCTTAGGGCTTTTGCTGATGCTGTATTGCATGCAAGTATTACCAATTCGCAGCCTTGTTTAAAAAACCATTGCACTGCTTCCCAGGTATATTGATATACAGTTTCAAAACTCCTTGTTCCATAAGGCGCTCTTGCATTATCCCCCAAATACAAATAATCGTAATTGGGTAATTGCTTCACCAATTCCTTTAATACAGTTAGGCCACCGTATCCACTATCAAATACGCCGATAGAACCTTTTTTCATACAACGAAAATACCTTTATCCACCGGCTTTATCCAATAGATCTTTTAATTTTTTTACTTCAGCATTGTTTGGATCCATTTCAATACATTTAAGTAAATCTGCCTTGGCTCCTTCTTTGTCATTAGAGTAATACTTACAAATAGATCGATTATAATAGCCCGATAATAAATTGGTTTTACTAGAGACTAGGTTGAGAAATTTAGTAAACTGTTCTAAAGCAGCTACATAATTCTTTCTTTTAAAATGATAGTTGGCAAAATCATTGTAAATAGCACTGTCTTTGGGGCTGGCTTCTACAGCTTTTATAAAATAGTCTACAACTAATTTTTCGGTACCATTGGTATTGGTCATTTCACTTAATGCCAACCATCTATAAACCAACGCAAGCGTATCTTTTTTAGATTGATATAATTTGGCAGTTTTGTTTAAATAATAATTTCCTGTAAAATATTTTTTTTCCGACACATTGGCTGTGCCATAAATAAAATTCACGACTCCTTTAGTACTATCATATTGAAGTGCTTTTGCGGCATGTTTTATAGCCGATGAAAATTTACCTGTGTTATAATAATATCTGGCATATAACTGAAATAAAGGCTGTACAGTTGGAGTAGCATTGATGGGTAAAAAAGATTGGTCTTCTATAATACTCCATGTTTGCATGGCTCGTAAAGTATCTTTTTTAAGCAATAACATATAGCCTACATTATAGCGAGAAAGAAAATTATTGTAATCAACTGATAGTGCTGTATTAAAGATGCTAGTAGCTGCAGTAGTATCTTTTTGCAATAAATGAATTTGCCCTTGATAATTAAGAATAAATGCTTTTTCTGTAGTAGTTAGATATTTTTGTCTGCTCTTGATTGTGTCTAACGCTTCTTTATAATTTTTCTCGTTCATCTTAGCAACAATAAATTTCTCTAGTGGCATCCTACTATTGGGCGCAGCCAGCATAGTAGATTTATACAAAGCCATGGCTTTAGTAGATTGTTTAGTATTTTCATACATCCTAGCCAACTCTGTTTGCAGGATGGCCACTTCAGACAATTTACCCGCAGCATTTAAATATTTTATGTAATTAGGTAAAATGGTTTCTAATGATTTATAATCATTTCTATAAACCAGTACATTGTAAATTTGAGTTTTAATTTGATCAGACTTGATATTATATTTAATCAATTCATTTAAATAAGGTATAGCGCCAACTGTATCCTTTTTAAAAAGTTTACTGTTAATGATCAATCTATTAGCATTGGCAATTTGAATACTATCAATTGTAGTATTAGATTTTAGTAATGCCATATACTTGCTCATATATGTTATAGCTGAATCATATTGCATTAATGCATTAAATGCATCATAAGCATATAAATAAGAATTAAGGTGCCTGGGATTATTTAATAGTGATTTTCTATAATATTCCAAAGCGGCTTCATATTTACTTTGAGCATAAAATATTTCAGCATAACTCTGGTAAATAGATCCTTTTTCTATAGGATCCTTCGATTGATTGATGGCCCTAGTATAATATTGTTCTGAAGCAGTATATTGTTTTAATTGATACGCATTTAGGCCTGCAAACCAATTAGTATTCACATTAAGTGAGTCATATTTAAGACTAATATTATAGGCCTCCTGAGCATTGGTATATTTTTTAGCAAAATAAAATGCATTCGCCCCTAAATAAGCCAGTTTCTTTTTATTGGCATCCACTGTTTCTAATGCAAATGCCTTGCTATAATAGTAAAAAGCCGCCGAATCATAAGTTCCTACATTATAATGACTACTCGCCAATTCCCAATAAGCATCTACATTAGGTTTTTCATAGATTGATAGCCAAAGCCATTTTTTGGCATCGTTGTACTTTTTAAAATCATTTAAACAAAACCCTATCCGCATATATAGTGCATATTTCAGCGATACTTCTTTGGCTTCGTAACCCAGCATATAATTATCATAGGCACATACATAATCTTTTTTACTAAAACAGTCATCCCCTTTTTTTAAAAACCCTTGTGCGTTAGCGCCTAAAGCAAGCATTAAAGCAATTGCTAGTAGATACTGTTTCATATTTTTATTTCTAATTTAGCTATTTTAAATAAAATATCAAAGATTTATGAATACAAAAAAGGCTCGTAGGAAATATTTCCTACGAGCCTTTTAAATTAGTTTTATAATAGCTTATCCTTTTCCAGCTGGCTTAGCCGCAGGCTTAGCAGGTGCTGCTCCACCGCCATTGGCTGCTTTCCAAGCATCTTCAATTTCTTTAGGCAATGGTAATTTTAATTTCATTGCAACGCGGATAGTTAAATTATCTAACAATGGAGGTTGAACATAAGGAGAAATAGTTTCTGCCTTTAATACCAATGTATACTTTTGTTCAGCTACAATTCCAGCAAGTGCTTCAGCAATTTTAATGCGGTAAGGATTTACCAATTGCTCATACTTACCTTCTTCCATTTGCTGTTGGTACTGCTGCCAGTTTACCAATTTATAACGCAATTGTAAGATTTCTCTTGTAGCCATTTCTCTTGCTTTAGCTGGCAAGGTAGCAGAATCTTTTTTAAAGATGCTGTCTCTGCGCTGAAAATCAGCCAATGTGTATTTGTACTCCTCTTGCAAAGAATCTATACGGTAGCTATTTATTAGCGTGTCAATTTTGTTAATACCAGGAAACAAACTCAAAGCGGCTTGCTCATCAAAGTATCCAATTTTGGTTGTTTGTGCATTTGAAGTGTTTGAGAACA
>VIKJ01000130.1 GCA_008080615.1 Chitinophagaceae bacterium
TTGGTGATTGACGCTGCCTTTTTTGAGCAAAATAATTATTCCAATGATTGCAGTACAGATGATGCTGAAGATTTGGATGAAGCAGATATTGATGAAATTAATGTGGATCAATTTATCCAACTACAACAGGATCCTGATTTTTTTATAGTAGATGTGAGAGAGCGGCATGAATATCCACCCATTGATTTTGCGGATATGCAAATTCCAATGTCTGAATTAGTAGGAAAAATGCATCAGATACCTCCAAAATCAATTTGCTTTATTTGCCATCAAGGAATACGAAGTGTTTACGCAGCTAAGCAAATTAAAATGAGTAGGAACTTACAAGTATATAGTCTTAAAGGTGGGCTAACTGCCTATTTTAAATAGTTAAACAAATGAATCTAATAAAAGGAAAAAAAACACCTTCATTGTTTGTTCAAGGACCCATCCCTGCACAAAAAGTGGCCGATGATCTTCAAAAGCATTCTACTAAAACAGCTATAGGTGCACATAGCATATTTTTAGGACAGGTTCGTGCCGATCAACATGAAAATGGATTGGTGCAAGCCATTGAATATACTGCCTATGAAGAAATGGCCTTATCAAAAATGGAGGAAATACGAGAAGGCTTATTTGCTAAATACGAATTGTCTTGCATGCATGTATACCATAGTTTAGGAACAGTTGCTGTTGGAGAAATTTGTTTATTTGTATTTGTTTCTTCAAAGCATCGAAAAAATGCCATTGATGCATGTGAAGAATTGGTTGAGCAAATTAAAAAAGACTTGCCCATTTGGGGAAAGGAAATTTATACCAATACCGAAACCACTTGGAAAGTAAATCAATAATATCATGGTAAATATTACACATAAACAGAACACGTTAAGAAAAGCAATTGCCACAGCAACTGTATTGGTTTCTCGCCAAGAAACCATTGATGCTATTAAAAACAATCTAGTTCCCAAGGGTGATGTTTTTTCTTTTGCAAAAGTGGCTGCTTTATTTGCTGTAAAAAAAACCAGTGATATTATTCCCGATTGCCATCCACTACCTGTTGAATTTACCGATGTGCGTTTTACTATTGTGGGCTTGAATATTGAGATAGAAGTGGAAGTGCATACCGTATATAAAACAGGGGTTGAAGTAGAAGCCATGCATGGTGCGTCTGTTGCAGCACTAACATTATATGATATGCTAAAGCCCATCGACAAAAAAATTGAAATAAGGGCTGTTCGTTTATTAGAAAAGAAAGGAGGAAAGAGTTCCTCTATTATAAATGCAAATAAAATAATTCAAGCGGCTGTTGTAGTGTGTTCCGATACCGTATCTCAACAAAAAGCTACAGATAAAGCGGGTGTAGCTGTGATTGAATTATTAAAAAAGTTCAATATCGAAACTCCCTATTATAGTATTATCCCAGATGAAGCAGCTGCTATTACTGCTGCTGTAACAGCGCAAATACAAAATAATATTCAATTGCTATTGTTTGTGGGCGGCACTGGGGTTTCACCTAGAGATATTACGCCAGATACTGTTGAGCCTTTATTGGATAGAACATTACCTGGAGTGATGGAAACTGCGCGACGCTATGGGCAGGATAGAATGCCTTATGCCATGTTATCTAGAAGTGTTGCAGGTTTTATAAACAACACCTTGGTTCTTACATTGCCTGGTTCTTTGTCAGGGGCTACTGAATACATTGATGCCTTGTTCCCACAAGTACTGCATGTGTTTGATACGTTGAATGGGGAGCGGCATGGGTAATTGTAATTCTTCGTCTACTCCAGGCATAGACTCGTCTACTTTTTAAGCTAACTCGTCTACTTTGCAAATCTGCGGATGGGATATTGACTAATTTTTCGGCCTGTAGTGTAAAAACTACAAAAGAAATTAGCCAAAACCCGCATTATGAAATCAACTCTACGCAAGTATTGTATCCTAATTACAACCATTTTTTCTCTTGTATTATCTGTATTTGTGCTCAATGCGCAAACAGTTAATACTACTTATCCATCAGCACCTGGAAGTGTAAATGCTGTGGTAAGTGATGCCAATTATACTTATGTGGGTGGTAATTTCACGAGTATTGGTTCTTTACCTATCAAATACCTTGCTCGAATAAAACGAAGCGATAATACTGTAGATGCTAGCTGGACGCCAAATCCTGGTAATGTGACCTCCGGGGGGGCGGCAGTTAATTCATTGGCATTGTCGGGCACCGATTTGTATGTTAGTGGTGATTTTACTACCATTGGCGGACAAGCAATCAATAAATTGGCAAGAATTTCTACCATTGGTTCTGGAACTGCAGATCTTACATGGCAGCCGAATGTAAACTCTAGAGTTGCACAAATGATTGTGTCTGGAACCGATTTGTTTATTGCTGGTATATTTAGTTCAATTGGTGGGCAACCTTATTCTCCCCTCGCTAAAATTTCAACATTAGGAACAGGCTTGCCTGATCCCAATTGGAGACCCAATCCAAATTTACAAGTACTAAGTATTGCTTTAGCTGGAAATAATTTATATCTTGGAGGAGCATTTACTTCAATTGGTGGTTTAACACAAAATGGTATTGCTAGAATTTCTACAACTGGCACTGGTGATGCAGATCCCAACTGGATGCCTGTGATTACTAAAACTACTGGTAGTCCGTCAATTCACACGATTAAAATATCAGACACTGGATCAGAATTATATATAGGGGGCTTTTTTAATCAAGTTGGCGGTTTGGTGAGAAATAATATAGCAAAAATTTCTGCTAATGGAAATGGTGAAGTAGATGTTAACTGGAATCCTAATGCTAATAGCTTGGTTAACAGACTATTTGTTTTAGGAAATAATGCATATGCAGCAGGCAATTTTTTTAACATTGGTGGTATCCCCCGATCCAGATTTGCAAAATTAGATGCCAATGGTACAGGTGCTGTAGATCCTAATTGGAATACACCATTTACAACTGTAAACTTTGTTTATGCATTTGAAAAAGTAGGATCAGACTTGTTGATAGGAGGCGCTTTCGCAGTGAATAGTAATACTATTCCAGTTCAATATAATTTATTACAACTAGTAGGTGAAACTGCTCAAGTAACTCCTCCGGTAACTCCTGTAATTGCAGGGCCTGCTGGAATCAATAATGGTATTGCCATGTGGTTAGATGCCGCAGATATTGATGCAGATGGAATTGCAGGAAATAACCCAACACTGAATACAAATTTTACCACATGGAAAGACAAATCGGGATATGCTCGTAATGCTACTTCATTAAATACGCTAAACCCTATTACTTATATTCCAAATGAAATCAACGGAAATCCTGTTGCCAGATTTACAAGAGTAAATGATGTGGTTGGTTCTGCTATGCAGGTGGCCAATATGGATATTCGTTCTATTACCAATCCCGAAGTAACCATGTTTACAGTGTACAAAACTGGAGCAAAAGGAAGTAATGGACAAGGCCAGGCATTATGGGGTAATGATAATGGAGCGTGGGATAGATTCTTTTATAATTCTTGGAACTTTTCTGATGATGGAATTGTTTCATTAGGATTAGGAAATCCAAATTTTGCCAATATTAGTGGTGCGGGTATTACTGGTAAAACACAGTTAATGACCGCAGTATATAAATCTGGTATGGCAGGTGGTTCTGCCATCTATTTTAATGGTGCAGTTGTAACCAATTTTACAGACAATACAGATCCTTCTGCTGCAATAAGCAGTTTGCGTATTGGTTCTGATGGTGATAATGGTATGTTTAATGGAGATATTGCAGAATTCATTGTTTACAATAGGAAATTAACCAATTGTGAAATTTTGCAAGTGAATCAATACTTGGGAGCTAAATATGGCGTAACATTTACTACTGCAACTATTACTGCTCCTGCCACAACTGTTTGTTCAGGAACCGCTGCAGAATTAACTGCCAGTGCAGGGGATAGTTACCAGTGGTTTAAAGATGGTATATCTATTGC
>VIKJ01000131.1:0-5996 GCA_008080615.1 Chitinophagaceae bacterium
ACGGGGCATCACCCCTCGCGTTAATGAATAAATAGGTATCAATTAAAAATCAGCAGTTGAGATTCTTAGCTCAAAAGAACTAACAATACATAACTACTGATAGGTAACTATAATTTTATGCAATCTCTTCAACCTTCACTAAATGGCTTACTTTATTAACCATTCCGAGAATTTGAGGAGTAGCTTCTACTTCTTTAGAGGCGTTCATTTTTTTCAAACCTAAAGCAATCAATGTTTGCTTTTGACGCTCAGATCTGTCGATGCCGCTCTTTATTTGTGTAATCTTAATCTTTTTCATAACTAATATATTATTAGAAGACCGCAAACCATTTTGATGGTTGTAGGCTAAATCTATCCGTTAAATACTTTACTCAATTTGATGGTACGTCCCTTAGCAACCTGAATAGGTTCTCTAAGAAGGCTTAAAGCTTTGATGGTTGCCTTAACCACGTTATGTGGATTAGCAGATCCTAAACTTTTGGCCAATACGTCGGTAACTCCTGCGCTCTCTAATACAGCACGCATGCTACCTCCCGCAATTACACCCGCTCCATGTGCAGCTGGCTTAATGAGTACTTTTGCAGCACCTTCTTTAGCCCACTGTTCGTGAGGAACAGTACCATGCATGATAGGAACTTTAACGAGATTTTTCTTAGCATCTTCAATACCTTTAGCAATTGCTTCTTGTACTTCTTTTGCTTTGCCGAGGCCTTGGCCTACAACACCATTCTCGTTACCCACTACTACTAGAGCAGAAAAGCTGAATGTACGACCACCCTTTGTGGTTTTAACCACACGGTTAATGGCAACTACTTTATCCTTCAGTTCGATGTCACCACCCGCTTTTACTTTATTTACGCTTACTTTAGACATTTATTGAGCGATTAATTGATGTTAGCAAATTAAAATTGAAGTCCACCTTCTCTTGCACCGTCAGCAACAGACTTTACACGACCGTGGTAGAGATTTCCACCTCTGTCGAAAACACATATAGTTACACCGAGTGCTATAGCTTTTTGTGCAATTGAAGCACCAACCATTTTAGACTTCTCAATTTTTGTAACTTTTTGTGCAGCAATATCTTTATCGCGAGAAGAAGCAGCTACCAAAGTAACTCCACTATTATCGTCGATCAATTGCGCATAAATTTCTGCATTGCTTCTGTATACTGCCAGGCGAGGCTTTACAGCTGTACCAGCAACTTTTTTACGGATGCGGTATCTGATTTTCTGCCTTTGAATAAGTTTACCCATTTTGTTTTATTTGTAACCTCCGATGCGGCCGGAAGTTTGTTTGTTGATTAGTTATTATTTACCTGCTGCTTTACCTGCTTTTCTTCTTAAGATCTCACCAGCATATTTAACACCTTTTCCTTTGTACGGCTCAGGCTTACGTAAGCCACGTAATTTAGCAGCTACTTGCCCAATCAATTGTTTGTCTATTCCTTCTAAGAAGATCTTAGGGTTTTGACCTTTTTCTGTAGTAGTAGTAACTTTTAACTCACTAGGTACTTCAAAAATAATATTGTGAGAATAACCTAAAGCAAGGTCTAATAAATTACCAGTGTTAGCAGCTTTAAAACCTACACCCACTAATTCCAATTCTTTCTTATATCCTTCAGTTACCCCTTTTACCATATTGTTTACCAATGAACGGTATAAACCATGCATTGCACGATGGCGAATTTGGTCTGTAGGACGAACGAAAGTCATTTCATTATCCTTAATTTCTACTTTGATATCTCTATCAATTGCTTCTTTCAATTCTCCCTTTGGTCCTTTTACGGTTACTACATTTTCAGCGTTCACTGAAAGTGTAACTCCACTTGGGATAACTACTGGTTGTTTACCTATACGAGACATAGTCGATTTTTAAATTTATTATGAACTGGTTCCGTGTTCAGCCACGACTAAGAGGCTTAATTGTCGGAACAATTTATTTATGAAATATAACACAACACTTCACCACCAACATTCTGCGCTTTAGCTTGCTTATCTGTTAATACTCCTTTTGAAGTACTTAAAATAGCTACACCTAATCCATTGATTACACGCTTAATTTCAGCAGGCTTTGCATACTGACGTAAACCCGGACGGCTTACTCTTTCTAAAGAACGGATAGCAGGAACCTTTGTATTAGGATCGTATTTCAACGCGATCTTAATAAGGCCTTGTTTGTTATCGTCTTCGAACTTGTATTTCAGGATATAACCCTGATCATACAAGATTTAATTATTATTATTCTAGTTCTAAATTTTGTTTACCAAACCGGAATATTACCAGCTCGCTTTTTTAACACCCGGAATCATTCCGTTCAATGCCATATCACGGAACATAATCCTTGATAAGCCAAAGTAACGCATGTAACCTTTAGGTCTTCCTGTAAGCTGACAACGGTTTTTCAAACGTACCGGAGAAGCATTTTTAGGAAGCAAGTCTAGCCCTGCGTAATCACCTGCTGCTTTTAAAGCTGCACGTTTTTCGGCATACTGTGCTACCATTTTCTCCCGCTTTCTTTGTCTGGCTTTTACTGATTCTTTTGCCATAATGTTGTAAAATTCTGTGTTTAATTAATCTTTCTTGGTTGTTCCTTTAAATGGCATTCCCAATTCTTTAAGCAACTCATATGCTTCTTCATTGGTATTTGCACTTGTAACAAAAGTGATATCCAAACCGGTAATCTTATTCACTTTATCGATATCGATTTCAGGGAAAATGATTTGTTCAGTTACACCTAAAGTATAGTTACCTCTTCCGTCAAAAGCTTTATCGCTGATTCCTTTAAAGTCACGAACACGTGGCAAAGCAACAGAAACTAATCTGTCTAGGAATTCATACATTTTCTCTCCTCTTAAAGTTACACGGGCACCAATTGGCATTCCCTTACGTAACTTAAAGTTAGAAATGTCTTTTTTAGACATTGTTGGAACAGCTTTCTGACCAGTGATGGTGTTTAGCTCTTCAACAGCAATATCAACCAATTTCTTATCTGTAACCGCTCCGTTAACACCACGGTTAATACAGATTTTTTCTAACTTAGGAGCTTGCATTACAGTTTTGTAAGCAAACTTCTTCATCAAAGCAGGTACAACATCTTTGCTGTACTTCGTTGCTAATCTTGGTGTATATTTTTCAGTACTCATTATTTGATTACCTCCCCAGATTTTTTAGATACACGTATTAATTTACCATTTTCACGGGTACGCTTTACTTTAGTTGGCTCACTTGTCTTAGCATCCCACAACATAATGTTGCTGATATTAATTGGCGCTTCAACTTTAACGATACCACCTTTAGTGTTTTGTGCAGATGGCTTTGTGTGCTTGGTAACAATATTCACACCTTCAACAACTACACGTCCTTTATCTACAATTACTTCCAACACTTTTCGTGGCTTTTTCAAATCCTTATCATCACCGGCAATAACCACTACGGTGTCACCTTTTTTGATGCTGAATTTGGCTTTAAATCTTGTACTCATTTTATTTAGCTTTTAGCTTTTTTTATAATACTTCAGGAGCAAGAGAAATAATCTTCATGTATCCTTTATCACGCAACTCTCTTGCTACTGGTCCGAATATACGTGTACCGCGAGGCTCGTCTGAGTTGTTTAACAACACAACAGCGTTGTCATCAAAACGGATATAAGAACCATCTTTTCTGCGAAGCTTGTTTTTGGTACGAACAATTACTGCTTTAGAAACCGTTCCTTTTTTAACGCCGCCTGCAGGGATTGCATCTTTTACCGTAACAACAATTTTATCGCCGATTTTAGCATAATCCTGTCCGCTGTTACCCAGTACTTTGATACAAAGCACTTCTTTTGCACCACTATTGTCAGCTACGTTTAATCTGCTTTCTTGCTGAATCATTTTATTTAAGCTTTGGGCTCTCAGCTTTTGGCTTTGAGCAGTTTTTACTATTCTTTGTTAGCAATTGTTTTGTACAACCGCCTAAACTTATTTCGCTTTTTCAATTACTTCAACCAGTCTCCAACGCTTAGTTTTACTAAGTGGACGAGTTTCCATAATCTTTACTACATCACCGATAGTGCACTCTCCCTTCTCATCATGAGCATGGAACTTGGTCGTTTTCTTTACGAACTTACCGTAGATAGGGTGTTTTACTTTTCTTTCAACCGCAACAGTGATGGTTTTATCCATTTTATCGCTGGTAACGATCCCTGTCCTTGTTTTGCGCAAATTTCTTTCAGCCATTGTGTTTAATTTATGGTTTAAATACCCATTTCTTTTTTCTTCAATTCCGTTTTCAAACGGGCGATATCTCTACGAAGACCGCGGATATTCATTGGATTTTCCAATGGAGAGATTGCGTGAGCAAACTCCAATTTTTTTAATCTCAATTGATCTTCCTGGATCTTTGCCTTCAGATCTACAACTGTAAGATCTTTCAGGTTTTTATTGAATTCGTATGTTTTTTTATTAGCCATTGCAATTTCTTTTTTTGGTTATGCTTGCAAATCTCTTCTTACGATGAACTTCGTAGCGATTGGTAATTTTTGTGCTGCAAGGCCCATTGCCTCTTTTGCTACAGCTTCCGTAACACCATCACACTCGAAAATGATACGTCCTGGTTCAACTACAGCTGCCCAATATTCTGGGTTACCCTTACCCTTACCCATTCTCACCTCTGCAGGCTTATGTGTAATGATTTTATCAGGGAAAACTCTGATCCATACATTTCCTTCACGTTTCATAGCACGGGTCATTGCCTGACGAGCAGACTCGATTTGGCGGTTGGTTAACCAAATTGGCTCTAACGCTTTTAATGCATATGATCCAAATGATATAGCAGTACCACGCTTTGCCACTTCGCGAATGCGTCCTTTTTGCTGCTTCCTATGTTTGCTTCTTTTCGGCTGTAACATTTCTTAGCTTTTTAGTCGATGGTCCTGGGACCCCGGTTATTTCAAACTGTAGTTATTGCTAACTACGAATTGTGATTGATTAATTTCTACGTTCTCCTCTTCCACCACCTCTTCTGTCGTCTCTTCTATCACCACCTGGTCTTCTATCATCACCACCTGGACGATCTCTTCTATCACTCATATCATTCTTTCCACCAACGAAGTTTGGATTCAGTTCGCGCTTTCCTAGTACTTCTCCTTTACAGATCCATACTTTGATACCGATTTTACCGTATACAGTTTGAGCAAATACATTGGCATAATCAATATCCATACGGAATGTATGTAATGGAGTACGTCCTTGTTTAAACTCTTCGCTACGTGCAATCTCAGATCCACCTAAACGACCACTTAATTTTACCTTGATACCTTCAGCACCCATGCGGAGTGTAGAAGCAATGGCCATTTTAGTAGCACGTTTGAAATTGATACGGTTCTCGATTTGGCGAGCAATTGTATCACCAACAATTGTAGCATCCAACTCGGGTCTGCGGATTTCCAGAATATTAATCTGAACATCTTCTTTACCGGTTAATTTCTTCAATTCTTCCTTGATACGATCAACTTCTCCACCACCTTTACCAATAATAATTCCTGGCTTAGATGTATGAATGGTTACAATCAATTTACCAAGCGTACGCTCAATAACAATCTTTGCGATACCACCTTTGTTGATACGGGCACTCAGGTAGGTACGGATCTTATGATCTTCGATCAGTTTGGATGCATAGTCTTTTTTACTACCATACCAGTTACTGTCCCATCCGCGGATGATGCCTAACCTGTTACCAATTGGATTTGCTTTCTGACCCATATAATGGTTTTACTAATTAGTTTTAGAATCTACGATTAATGTTACATGGTTGCTGCGCTTACGTACTCTGTAACCACGGCCTTGTGGAGCTGGTCTCATACGCTTTAATACTCTTCCGCCATCAACAAATACGGTTTTTACAACCAAATTGCTGTCTGCAGCATTTGCGCCATTGTTCTTCTGCTCCCAGTTACTGATTGCACTCTTCAGCAATTTTGCCAATGGAGTGGCATTGTGCTGAGGATGATGTTCCAGA
>VIKJ01000131.1:6006-8081 GCA_008080615.1 Chitinophagaceae bacterium
TAGCCAGGGCTTTCTCCACTTCCATTCCACGGATCACATCGGCTAACAGGCGCATCTTAAGCGGACCCGTTGGATAATTGTTCAGTTTAGCTACTGCTTCCATTTCTTTTTTGTTTGAAATCGAGTGATTCATCAATTTGAAATTCAAACCGATTTAGCACTCAGACTGTTTATTTTTTAGTTCCTGCGTGTCCTCTGAAGTTTCTGGTAGGAGAAAATTCACCTAATTTATGACCTACCATGAATTCTGTTACATATACAGGGATGAACTTGTTGCCGTTATGCACTGCAAAAGTGTGTCCCACAAAATCAGGGGTAATTGTACTGCGACGACTCCAGGTTTTGATAACATTCTTCTTAACCTTGCCATCGTTGATTGCAACAATCTTACCTTCTAAATTGGCGTCTACGTAAGGACCTTTTTTAATCGAACGACCCATAATTATTTTAGTTTACTGGTTTCTTTCCGTCTCTGCGTTGAATGATTAGTTTATCACTTCCTTTTCCTTTCGTACGTGTTTTCTCACCTTTAGCATACTTACCAGTTCTGCTACGAGGATGACCACCAGAAGCTTTACCTTCACCACCACCCATCGGGTGATCTACAGGGTTCATGGCTACACCACGAACACGAGGGCGAATACCTTTCCAACGATTCTTACCAGCTTTACCTGCAGTTTCCAAGTTATGGTCACTGTTAGATACAACACCTACGGTTGCACAACAATTGATCAATACTTTTCTCAACTCACCAGAAGGCATTTTTAATACAGCGTATTTTTCTTCCTTGTTGGCTAACTGAGCAGATGTACCAGCACTTCTTACCATTTTACCACCCTGACCTGGTTGTAATTCAATGTTGTGAATCATAGTACCCAAAGGCATATTCTTCATCAACAATGCATTTCCTATTTCAGGAGCAACTTCGTCACCTGCAATTACTACTGCACCAACTTGAAGCCCTTGTGGAGCAATGATGTATCTTTTTTCACCATCAGCATATTGCAATAAAGCAATAAATGCGGTACGGTTTGGATCGTATTCAATAGATACTACAGTTGCAGCTATATCTTTTTTGTTACGCTTAAAATCGATGATACGATAATGTTGCTTATTACCACCACCCATGTAACGCATTACACGACGACCTTGGAAGTTACGACCAGCGGTGTTCTTCTGAGGCTCTAACAAACTCTTTTCAGGCTTGTTTGTGGTAATTTCAGCATAAGCATTTCCAATTCTCCAACGTGTGCCGGCTGTAATTGGTTTGTACTTTTTTAGTGCCATTTCTTATTTGTTTAATGCGGAATTTTCAGCTCCGCGGCTATAAATTAAATATTTGCGTAAAGATCAATTGTTTCTCCTTCTGCTACAGTTACGAATGCCTTTTTATAAGCAGACTTCATACCTTGAATAAAACCAGCTTTTGTGTAACGGGCTTTATTTTTTCCTGGAGCAACAGCAGTGTTCACATCAATTACATTCACACCATAAAAATCTTCTACTGCCTTTTTGATCTCTAATTTGTTCGCCTTGCGGTCTACTTTAAAAGCATATCTTCTCAAAGACTCCTGCTGTGCATTTGCTTTCTCTGTTAAGATCGGCTTTATTAAAATTTCTGACTGTCTCATTTTGAATTATTGAAACGTTACTTAAATTAAGCTACTACCTCTGCTTCATCTTCAGCGAAGATTTTTGCAGTATTTTCTGTGATAACTAATACATCTGCATTCATAATGTCGTAGGTATTAACATCAGCCAATAAAGTGCTGGCAATATTTGGAACATTACGTGTGCTCAAGTACAAATTGTCGTTGTATTCTGGTAAAACAATTAGTGCTTTTTTATCAGACACTTTCAAGTTATCCATTATTTCTACCAATTGCTTGGTTTTTGGAGCAGTCATTGTGATCTCTTCAACAACAATGATTGCACTGTCTTTTGCTTTGTAGCTAAGAGCAGAAATTTTAGCCAAATCTTTTACTTTACGATTCAATTTGAAATCATAAGAGTGTGGTTTTGGTCCAAAGATTGTACCACCACCCTTGTATAAAGGGTTACGGATATTACCTTTA
>VIKJ01000132.1:0-3903 GCA_008080615.1 Chitinophagaceae bacterium
ATAAAGACAAGAAAACAATACTAAATCCGCCAGCGATATCCCCAAAATGAATCAATAAACTAATAAAATACGCCAATACAATGGCCAGTGCATCTGCCAGGTATCGGGTAATATTATAAAATTGAACATTTTTTTTCATAGCTGATAGCTCCGCCCGATGCAGGGGGGTGCAAAACTTGGGGCTGTGAAGGTAAGCGAAAATTGTAAAATCCCTATAAGGCAATTCCATCAAAAGAATAAGCTGTAAAAGACTTATTCAAACCCTTGAATTGTTCCTTATATAGTGTGGAATGAGGGAATAATTGCTTCATTTCGGCCTTGGTTAGCAATCGAATCTCCTCCACCTGCCTTTTTGCAGCAGCTGAGTTACTTGCTTTTCCTATATGCCCCAGATGAAAATGCTGTGTTAGCCATTGCCGAAGGAACTTGGGGAAATATTGAAAAAAAGGAAAAACCCAATGCGGTTCTATAGGAAACCAATAGTTAGGGGTCTGTATGAAATGGTTTTTGCCCACCCGATGTACTTCGGCTGCCATTTTTTGTTGATTCTCCCAAGTAAATAAATGCTCAATTACCGAATTAGAAAAAACAATGTCATAGCTGCCATCGGCAATACCGCTTAAATTGGTAGCATTGCCCTGAATGGTATAAAAAGGAGGATCAACCTTGGGCGCTGGTTCTAAATTCAATAAGGTGATACGCACTGCTGCATCTTCAAAACCCATGGCTTTCCAAAACTCAACCGTTCCGCCAATATCTAATATTGAAACTGGCTTGGGTAAACCATTCAGCAAGGTTTTAAATAATTCAAACCTTTTGGTTCTATATTGATGAGAAAGGGATTCCTTGTTTTTGTTATCGGCAATATTTTTAACAATTTGTTGCAGCATTAGATAGTAAATATGGATTCAAGTTTTTTGAACGCAGCCAAAAATAAGGCTTCTCGTATTATCTTTACCAAATGCATCAGAATCTGGTTAAAATCATCAATACTTCTAATAATCCCCTCCCTGAATATGCTACTGCTGGCTCATCTGGTATGGATCTAAGAGCTTTTATGCTAGAGCCCATGGTAATTGATCCTATGCAGCGGGTATTGATTCCTACCGGAATTTTCATCGAATTGCCTCCCCATTTAGAAGCTCAAGTGAGGCCCAGAAGCGGATTGGCATTAAAGCAAGGGCTTACCTGCCTTAATTCTCCAGGAACGGTGGATGCAGATTATAGGGGTGAGCTTAAAGTAATCCTCATTAATTTGTCGGGGCAACCTCAAACCATTCAACCGGGCGATAGAATTGCACAAATGGTTATTCAACAAGTTGAAAAAATTGAGTGGCAAGCCGTAGATCAATTATCCGATTCTACCAGAGGAACTGGTGGTTTTGGAAGTACAGGAAAGAAATAATTTATTAACCCCCGATTTAAACGAATGCTTTGCAAATGAGACCCCTGAAAACTGGCATAACCATCATTTTATTAATTGCAATAATTGCCTCTTGTAAAACAGTAAAAAAAGTAGCTTCTATTCAAGATGCTATTAATAAAAAAGATACGAATCAAACCATTATCATCGATGAAACGCCTAAGGTAGATTCGGCCATGATTGTGAAAGACATTATGGAAAAAGTAATGCGTGCTAAAATTGATTTCAAAACCTTCAATGCTAAAATAAAAATTGATTATGAAGGTGCCAATAATAGTGATAGTTACACTGGCTACTTAAGTATCGTTAAAGACAGTGTGATTTATATTCGCATCAAAGGTTCTTTTTTAGGGATATCTGCAGAAGGGTTACAAGTAAAAATCAATAAAGACAGTGTGATACTAGTAAAAAAAGTGGGTGAGAAATATGTACAAAAAAGAGCCATCGATTATTTACAAGAAGCCACGCAAATTCCATTTGATTTTTACACTTTGCAAGACATGCTTATTGGCAATCCAGTATTTTTAAACAACAATATTGTTTCTTATAAAGAGGGCAATAATGAATTGTTGGTATTAATGATTGGAGATGTTTTTAAACACTTGGTTACCCTAGCTAATGCCGATTTTACTGTTACCCATAGTAAGCTAGATGATGTAGACTTACAGCGGAACAGAACCTGTGATATAAGCCTAAGCGATTACAAGCCTTTGGGCATTTATCAATTTGCTACCCATCGTAAAATAGTGGTTGCAGAGAAGTCTAAACTAGATATCAACCTCGATTTTAAAGAATTCACCCTAAATGAACCGTTAAAATATACGTTTGAAGTTCCAAAAAACTATAAGCGTAAGTAATTTAGTGGCTATTCGTTCGTTTAAGTAATCAATCACCCGTAAGATTTATATTTATATGCTAAAAAAGTTAACCCTGCTGTTTGTTGTTTTTTTCCTTAGTGGGATAACTTTATTTGCACAAACCCGCGAAGAACTTCAAAAGCGCAAGCAGGAAATTGAAAGAGAATTAGAAGATCTTACCCGTCAATATGCCGAAACCCAAAAGAGTAAGAAAAGCTCTTTAAAGCAATTGGCCATCATCAAGAAAAAAATCAATGCCCGCCAAGACTTGGTGAATGATATCAATAAAGAAGTACGTCAATTAGATGAAACCATCTATTTAAACGAGCGCGACATTTATAGATTAAAAAAAGAATTAGATACCCTTAAACTTAAGTACGCTAAAAGCATTGTTTTTGCTTACAAGAACAGAAGCAGTTACGAGTACCTTAATTTTTTGTTTTCAGCAGGTAGCTTTAATGATGCCATCAAAAGAATGGCCTATTTAAAAAGTTATCGCCAAAACAGAGAAACACAAGCCAATGCCATTGTAAAATCCGAAAACCTACTTAAGGATAAAATCAATGTGTTAAGCATCAATAAAAAAGAACGCTTAAGTACCCTGCAAGTGCAGAACAAACAATTACTTGTTTTACAAGACGATAAAAAAGAACAAGACCAAGTTGTTCAAGAAATTAAAGGCAGAGAAAAAGAGTTGAATGCTCAAATTAAAGAAAGAGAGAAGCAGCGTCAAAAAGTAGTATTGGCAGTT
Organism: Chitinophagaceae bacterium; assembly: GCA_008080615.1. Lineage (GTDB taxonomy): Bacteria > Bacteroidota > Bacteroidia > Chitinophagales > Chitinophagaceae > Sediminibacterium. Next base: position 3,032 of record VIKJ01000132.1, read on the forward strand.
AATGCAGTAATCCGCAGAGAAATTGAAGAAGCAAAAAGAAGGGATGAAGCTAAAAGATTAAAAGCGATAGAGGATCAGAAAAAAGCATTGGCTGCTGGAAAAAATATAGATCCATCTTCAAAAACGAATGGTGCTGCTAATAAGCCTCCTAAAAAAGTTAATTCCGATCCTAGTATTGCAGGGGTTAGTTCTGCGCCCAAAGACCGTACCTATTCTCCTTTAGAATCTACTCCTGAGGGTATTGAAATGTCTCTGAATTTCGAAAACAATCGAGGTAAATTACCTTGGCCAGTGAGTAATGGAATTATTACCATCGATTTTGGAATTACCAAAATGGAAGGAACCAAACTAGATCAAAAATCGGATGGTATTGAAATTGCAGTTCCAATAGGAACCAACGTGCGTTGTGTAGCTGATGGTGAAGTAGTGTCTGCAACAGAAATGGCTGGTGAAATGGTGGTGATTGTTAAACACGGAAAATATTTTACCGGATATAAAAACTTATCTACTGTTAACGTGCAAAGAAATCAGGAAGTAAAAGCGGGATCTGTATTGGGTAAATCGGGCACTTCTATTGATGGGGAAGGCGCCATCGTATTCATGATCATGAACGATAAAGCCGTATTCCAAAATCCAAAGCCTTGGTTAAAAAGTAGATAATTCTGTACATTATTATTGTGGGCAGGTCTTCTTATACATTAATGTATAGTTGATTATCTCAAAATTCAGGTATTTATACTTGGAGCACTTTGCCTGTTAATAATTATTTTTATAATTAAAAACGATGCCTACAAAAAAAAATAAAACAGTATCCCTTGATACCATGATTGACAGGCATATTGGTAAAAAGGGAACGGCAAAGCGAGATAAAT
>VIKJ01000132.1:3908-6860 GCA_008080615.1 Chitinophagaceae bacterium
GATAAATTTGAGTATAATCTTAACCTTGAATTATTAGGTATCTCCATTAGAAAGGCTAGAAATGCCCAATAAATAGCACAAAACATGTTATCTTGTTGCAAAGCTTTGCCATGCAACAATTCATTCTTGCTTTTGATCAGGGAACCACTAGTAGCCGTGCCATTATCTTCGATAAAAAGGGGGCTATTGTATCTGCTGCGCAAAAAGAATTCACCCAAATTTTTCCTCAACCTGGTTGGGTAGAACATGATGCCAACGAAATTTGGAGTACACAAATTGGGGTTGCTGCCGAAGCTATTTCTAAGGTAGGCCTTAGTGTAAAAGAGATGGCTGCCATTGGCATAACCAATCAACGCGAAACCACAGTGGTGTGGGATAAAGCCACTGGTATTCCTGTATACAATGCCATTGTATGGCAAGATAGAAGAACGGCCGATTATTGCGATACATTAAAAGAATTAGGCAAAGCGGCACTCATTCAACAAAAAACGGGGCTGATAATTGATGCCTATTTTTCTGCCACTAAAGTAAAATGGATTTTAGATAATGTAGCTGGCGCTAGAGCAAAGGCGGAACGAGGTGAATTATTATTTGGTACCATTGATAGTTGGTTGGTTTGGAAACTAACCAATGGCCAAGTGCATACCACCGATGTATCCAATGCATCGCGTACTATGCTATTTAATATTCATACCCTTCAGTGGGATATCGAATTATTATCCCTCTTTGATATTCCTGCAATGGTATTGCCTACTGTAAAAAGTAGCAGTGAAATTTACGGGTATACGCAAACTATTTTAACAGCACATAATATTCCTATTGCAGGTATTGCGGGCGATCAACAAGCAGCTTTATTTGGTCAACAATGTACCCATCCTGGCATGGTTAAAAATACTTATGGCACGGGTTGTTTTATGCTCATGAATACTGGTACCAAACCGGTAAATTCTACCAATAATTTATTAACCACGGTTGCCTGGCAAATAAATGGTGAAACTCAATATGCATTAGAGGGTTCTGTTTTTATTGCTGGTGCTGTTGTACAATGGTTAAGAGATGGACTAAAAATAATTAGAAGTTCTGCCGAAGTAGAAATACTGGCTGCTGAAGTTGAATCAACTGATGGTGTTTATATTGTTCCTGCTTTTGCAGGCCTTGGCGCACCTTATTGGAATCAACATGCAAGAGGTACCATTGTTGGTATTACTCGTGGCACTACCAATTGTCATATTGCTCGTGCAGCGGTAGAAAGTATTGCCTATCAAACCATGGATTTGGTATTTCTATTAAAGAGTTGAGGGTAGATGGGGGTGCTACAGCCAATAATCTTTTGATGCAGTTTCAAAGTAATTTATTGCAAACCAATGTGATCAGGCCTACAACAGTAGAAACGACTGCATTGGGTGCTGCTTATCTAGCTGGCCTAGCTGTGGGCTATTGGAGCAGTATTGATGAAATTCAGGAGCTCTGGCAAAAAGAAAGGGTATTTACTCCTCAAATGGCTGCTGCCGAAAAAGACCAATTGGCTGCTGGTTGGGCTAAAGCAGTGGGTGCCGCAATGAGTTATTAATTTTTTTTACTCAATATATTGAGTAATTTTACTCATCATATTGAGTAAAATATAAAATATGTTCCAAAGAGCTCATTTTCAAGTACTTGCAAATAGACTAAAAGAGCCTAGAAAGTTCATTCAAGTAATTACCGGACCACGTCAGGTTGGTAAAACCACTTTAGTGCATCAACTCTCGGCTGCTTTAACCATTCCTTATTTCTTTGTTTCCGCGGATGCGGTTTCTTTAGGAAGTAATATTTGGCTTAAAGAGCAATGGGATATGGCCAGGTTTAAAATGGATAAGGAAAATGCTCAAGAATTCATCTTAATCATAGATGAAATTCAAAAAATTAATCAGTGGAGTGAAACGGTAAAACTACTATGGGATGAAGATGGAAGGGCTCATCGAAATCTTAAATTAATCATTTTAGGATCTTCTAGATTACTCATCCAAAAAGGGTTAACGGAGTCATTGGCTGGAAGGTTCGAACTATTACATATGGGGCATTGGAGCTTTGCTGAAATGGAAGCTGCTTTTGGATTTACAGTGGATGATTATTGTTGGTATGGAGGTTACCCAGGCAGCGCTTCTTTAATAGGGGATGAAAATAGGTGGAAAGAATATGTTTTGAATGCATTAATTGAAACAAGTATTTCAAAAGATATTTTGATGCTTACCAGAATCGATAAGCCTGCTTTGATGAAAAAATTATTTGAGCTGGGTTGTTTGTATTCTGGACAAATTTTATCATTTACAAAAATGATTGGTCAATTACAAGATGCTGGCAATACTACTACACTAAGTCATTACTTAAACCTATTGGATACAGCTGGTTTACTAAGTGGCATAGAAAAGTATTCAGGTGATATTATTCGAAAAAGATCATCTAGCCCTAAATTTCAAGTGCATAATACTGCATTGATTAGTGCTCAATTAAGTAAAAATAAAATAGAAATAAAAGAGGAGCCTGCTAGTTGGGGAAGAATGGTTGAATCTGCTATAGGAGCACATTTGCTAAATGCTACTTTGAATAATAAAATGAACTTATTTTATTGGAGAGAAAAAAATGAAGAGGTAGATTTTGTGGTAGAAAAAAATGGAGAATTAATTGCATTAGAAGTTAAAAGTGCAGGCGGAACATCCCTAAAAGGACTTAAGGCATTAAGTGATGCTTTTCCTGTAAAAAAAATAATATTGGTTGGCGATGCTGGAATACCAGTAAAAGAGTTTTTAAAAATTAACCCATTAGAATTATTTTAATTGTGCCCGTTCATGAATAGAAATAAAATGCTTGCACATTTAAATATGCAGCAACAATTTGATATCGTAATTATTGGCGGTGGCGCTACTGGGCTTGGTGCTGCAGTTGATGCAGCTGCTCGCGGTTACAAAACCTTGT
>VIKJ01000133.1:0-3883 GCA_008080615.1 Chitinophagaceae bacterium
CTTTGGCTGGCAATGAAGAACGCATTTCCGATTTAATTAAAAGAGCGGGTGGGTTAAAGCAAAAGGGCTTTGCGGCTGGTGCCGTGCTTATTCGCAAAACCTATCGCGATTTATCGGAGTCCGATGCTACTTTGGTAAATACCAAAACCAATTTAAGCAATGCGCAAAGTGGTAAAAGCTCGGCTATTTTATCTTCTAGCGATACCAGTGTGATCAACGATTTATACAAAGAACAAAAACCTGTGGGCATTCAGCTCGAAGCTATTTTACAAAAGCCCGGTAGTTCCGATGATTTATTTTTATTAGAAGGCGATATTTTAAAAGTGCCCAAACAATTACAAACCATTCAAACCTTTGGTGCGGTGAATGTGCCCAAGCAAATTGTTTACTATGAAGGAATTGGTTTTAGAGATGCGTTAAAAGAAAGTGGACGCTACAGCATCAATGCCTCTAAGAAAAATTCTTATGTAATTTATCCTAACGGTCAAGTGCGCAAAACCAAAAACTTTTTATTCTTTAGATTCTATCCACATATTAAACCGGGTACCGAAATTTATGTATCGGCTAAAAGGCCCAAACAAAAATTATCTACTGGTGAAGTAATTGGGATTGTATCTAGTTTAACTTCTTTGGTAAGCATTTTGATTCTCTTAATTAATTCACAGAAATAATTAGCCCATAGTTTCATGGAGAATAAACCTACTACAATTGCGGTTGCCAATTTGTTAGATGAAGTAAAAGCCATGGGCCTTTATTGGATCAGCCTGCGCAACTCCATTGTACTTTTCTTACTATTGGCCAATGCCATTGCAGCCCTTGTATTTTGGCGCCAAAAACACCAATACGAAAGTGAAGTGAGTTTTATATTAGAAGAAAAATCCAGTGCGGGTGGTGGTATCTCGGGCCTGGCTTCTCAGTTTGGCATTGACTTGGGTTCTATTGGTGGTGGAGGGGGAATTTTTTCTGGAGACAATATCCTCGACATTTTACGCTCCAGAAATATTGTAGAAAAAGTATTGGTATCTAAAATAGATAGTACCAAGGGGGCCAATAGTGCTACCCTAGCCGATTTGTATTTTCCACTATTAAAAAAAGATATTCCGGGCATTGCATTTACCAACTGTGTGTATGGTCAACCTTATAGCCGTTTACAGGATAGTGTGCTCTATTTAATCTACGATAAAATAGTAGAGAAAAATTTAACCGTAGATCGCCTCAATAAAAAAGGGTCCATCATTAAAGTGGCCGTTCAATCTCCTGTAGAAAATTTTTCTAAATTATTTTCCGATCGCCTGGTGTACGAAACCATTCGCTTGTATGTGAACCAGAAAACCAGTGTGAGTACCCGCAATATTGCACGTTTAGAGCGCAGGGCCGATTCATTGTTGCAATTACTCAACAACAAATCTTATCAATCGGCCAGCTTGCAAATTTTAGATGCCAATACAGCTTTTCGTGCAGCTGCTGTTCCAGTAGAATTATCTCAAAGAGAAAAGTCGGTTACTTTTGCCCTCTTTACCGAAGTGGTGAAAAATCTTGAAGCTTCCCGCATGGGCCTGGCTTCTCAAACACCCGTCATTAATTTATTAGACACATCTAAATATCCACTGTTAGATCGCAAAAAACCTTTATGGGTGCTGCTGGGTGCCGCTTCTGCATTGGTATTGGCGCTTTCTATTGTATTGGCCTTTTTCTCCTATCCTGCAAAAAAATAATTCATTAATTGATCGGTATGGAAGTAAGTTTTATCCTGGTCAATTTCAATACCACGGCTTTATTAGCCAAATGCCTCCAGGCCTTGTACCAATTTACCGGTACAACTGCGCCTGGTTTTTTATTTGAAGTATGGGTGGTAGACAATGCCAGTTCCCAAGATCCACAACCAATACTTGCTGCAGAATTTCCTCAGGTAAATTTTTTGTATGCGCCCAAGAACAATGGCTTTGGTGCTGCCAATAATTTGGCCATTCCACTGGCCAAGGGCAAATACATGTTCTTTTTAAACCCTGATGCTTTTTTGCAAAATGATGCTGCTGCAATACTTGCTGCTAAAATGAATGCGCCTGAATTTGAGTATTGTGGTATTTGTGGTGGTGAATTATTAAATGAACAAGGCATACCCAATCAATGCTTTGGTAATTTTCCTACACTGGCTGGTGCAATTGCTGCACTGGGTTTTAAATTTTTAATGCCCAATTATTATCGCAAGCATTTAGCTACAGGAGTAGCCAATTACAATGCATTGGATAAAAAAGTAGATTATGTTTCTGGAGCTGCATTTATGGTGCGCAAAAATTTAATTGAGCAATACGGAGGCTTTGATGAAGCTTTTTTTCTTTTTTTTGAAGAAACAGAATGGGCCTGGCGTTTAAAACAGCAGGGTTGGTATTGCATGATTTTTCCTGAAGTAAAAATTACGCATTTAGAAGGAGGCTCCACCGAATTGGGTTCTTACAAATTGTTCAATGAACGAACTTTTAGGTTATTTGCCCAAAGCCGTCAACTGTTTTATAAAAAAACCAGTGGTGTTTTTTTTGCTGCCATCATGAAGCCATTAGACTTGTTGGCTGATATAATGCAATGTTTGTATCGCCGGGAAGGGGCTGGGGTATTGTATAAAAAATGCAGTATACTATGGAAGGCTTAATGTGTAAAGGATTCAGTAAATTAATTACAACTGATTTAGCGTAATGAATAGTGAATTAAATTTGAACAAGCTTATTAGGGGCTTTATCATTCATTCAGTTCATGAGCCCGCAAGAACAGCGCATGTAAATGAGCTATTGCAACAATGGCCAGGTATAGAACGCATTGAAGCCATTTATCCTGCGCAACAAAAAATTCCTTTCTTACAAAAAATACAAGATGCTGCGCTGCAACGCACGGGTAAAATACTTACCCATGGAGAAATTGGAGTACTTCTTACCAATCGCCTCATTTGGAAAAAAATTTTAATGACTCCTGTACCCGATGACTTTCCTTTTTTAATATTAGAAAGTGATAGTTTAATGCTGCAACCCCAATTATTACAAACGCATTTTTATGCATTGGCTGGTACATGCGATTTATTTTATTTTGGTGGATGGTTAGGGCATATTCAATTATTCCGGAGCTCGCGTAAAAAATGGGCTAAGCAATTTTGGGTGGGCGAACCCTATATCAATACCCTTTGCAGTGGCTATGGATACGCTGTTAATAAAAAAGCCGCCGCCCTTATGCTGCAACGTACCAAACAGGTTGGCTATGCTTTTGATGAAGTAAGGCGGTATATGAAACAAGATGAATTACATTTAGGCGCAATTGTATCCGAATGGATCACGCAAAAACCTGGTGAGAGCGCCATTGGCAATCGCCCAGTGTTTTTTATTAGTGATAAAATTTGGAGAATGGTACTGGATATTAGAAACTATTTTATTTGTTGGTTTAAATGAATATTGCTAGCCCATATAGATTGTTTTTTCTTTTTGTTTATGCCTTCTATCTCTATTTTAATAAGGGGGTAGCGTATACCTATTTATCGGAGATTACTTGGGTGGTGGGCATCTTATTGTTGTTACGCAATGCAAGGCGCATTCATATTGCATGGGGCAAGGTATTGGGCATTTTTTTAGTGCTCTTATTGGTAAATATTGCACAAATGGCGCGTGGTTTTGCAGGCTATCCATTGGTGATGGTGGTGCGGGATAGTTTTGTATTAAACTATGGTATTTTTATGTTGATTGCTTTTCTTTTTTGGGAAGAGCGTGAGCAATTTTTTAAAGATATAGTGGGGCTCTATCGATTTTTTCCGCTGGTGGTAACCTGTACTTTTTTATTGCGTAGTTTTTTCCCCAATTTAAATGAGTTTAAACTGTTTGGCGAAGTTCCTTTTTTTATGTACAAG
>VIKJ01000133.1:3888-8937 GCA_008080615.1 Chitinophagaceae bacterium
ATGGAGATATGGCGGTGCACTTACTCATCACTGTTATGTTGGTGCTTACGGGCAAGCTTACCTGGGTCAACCAGCGCCTGGCCATTTTTAATTATATTCTACTCATTTATTTATTGTTGATTGCAGCCACTTATAGTAGAGGAGGTTTGGTGGCCTTTGTGGTTCCACTTAGTTATTTTATTTATCGATCTAGAAAAACCCCTTGGGCTCAAAATATAAAACAGTATGTAAAATGGGTACCCTTGGTAATTGCACTTGCATTGCCACTATATTTATCTACAAAAGTAAATGTAGAAGACAGGGTAAATGGCCGCTATATTGGGCTTGGTCAATTAAAAGACAATGCAATTAGTATTGTTAAGCGCGATGCTGCAAAGTCGGATGGATTAGATGGCAATGTTACTTGGCGTTTAATTTGGTGGGGTAAGATTGTTGATTATACTTTTTTTGGTCCTTATAAATATATGGGAAAAGGCCTAGGGGTTAACTTGGCTACCGACGATGATATTGCTGTAGAAGACGATTCATTGCGTTCACCGCATAATTTTAATATGACCATATTGGCTCGTTTTGGTGTGCCTATTTTTGTTGTTTGGTTGCTTTTTTTATTGTATGTTTTTCAACCCTTGTTAAAGAAAAAATTATCTGCGCAAGTATTATTGCTGGGATTCCCCTAAATGACTGATCAGCGTCAACAATATTGGATTAATCTGCTTACTACCTTTATGTCTCAGGCATTTACAGCATTATCCATTATTGTAATTACGCCCATCTTATTGCTGAATTTAGGCAATGAATTGTTTGGCTATTATGGCGTTTTCTTAAACCTCATTTTATTCTGCGCCATTTTTGATATGGGTTTAAATATAGGTTTGCTGCGCCGCCTGATTCACGAAAAACAAAAAGCCTCTGAACTGGTAAGTACCTGTTTTGTTTTTTTTGGATTGGTTTTCCCCATTGCCTGGGGACTGCTCTATGGTTTGATTGAATTAAAATGGATACTACCTGCTAATGCAAATTTTTCTATACACCATGCATGGGTGGCAGGATTATTAGCACTATGGGTGATGATCAATATGCAAGCCGCATTGTTCGATGTCATTTTACAATCGCTCAATAAAATTTTCGTTGGAAAGCTCATTAGAATTGGTAAAACTATAATTGAATTTGGTTTAGTTTGGTGGGCATCTACCTGGCATTCCTTGGTGGGTTTGATTGCTGTATTGGTTTTGGTAAACAGCTTATATGTTTTGTGTATGTATTGGTTGGCTAAAAAGGAGTTTCATTTTAAATTGCATATTCCTATTAAGTTTACCCATATTTTTCGGGAACATTTTCATTATAGTATTTGGTATGCGTTAAGTGCATTGGCAGGTGTATTGGTGTATAATGCACAAACCATTTTAATGGGCAGTCAATTGAATGCTGCCAGCATTGCGCAGTTTCTAGTAATTGCACGTTTTTATGAAGTGGTAAAAGTAGGGCTGGCTAATTTTACAGTAATCTTGTTTCCCAGCATTGCTATGATGGAAGCCAAGGGCAATTGGAAAGATATTTTACAACAGTTTGGAAAAGTATTTTTTAGAATTTTGGCGCTGGTAATTTTCACCTGCATAATCATGTTTACCCTAGGCGAGTATTTATTTAAAATATGGTCGGGCTTTAAAGAACCGGCTACTATAGAAGCATTTAGATTATACACTGTACTAATTATGTGTTTGGTGGTAGAACATGTGGCAATTGTTTTTTTATCGGCCTTAAAATTAAATCGCCTGCCTACCCTTATTTCTTTATTGCAAGGCTTGTTGGGATTATTGTTGAGTTATTTGCTGATGCAAAAAATGGGATTGACCGGCGCAATCATTGGCAGCCTAATTGCACTGCTCTGTACCAGTTTTTGGTTTAATCCCATGTATTTGTATATTTCCTTGCGAAAAAAATCGGGCAAATGAAACAAGTGATTTTATGTAGGGCTTATGGCGATTTTATTATTGCACTAGAAACCGCATCGAGAAGTATACTGTTGGAAAATAAACATACGTTAAATGATCAACATGAATCCTTAAATGATATTCAATCGTTACCTGAACAATATGAGGGTTTACCAAATAATCAAACTTTAGATATACAACAAATTCAGTGCAGCGAAATTAAATTGGTAGCTTCAATGCATTTAAAGCCGCTGTACGATGCTATTCCGGCCGAGTTTAAAAATCCAAATATTGTTATTGAGTTTGTAGATTTTGGTATCAAGGGCTCTTTATTGCGGGCATTTACCAATAAATATTTGCTACATCCAAGTACCCTAGTACAATTGAATCGCTTAAAAAAATGGCTGCATCAACAACCACTCCATCATACATTTATTTTAGAGCAAGCTTATAGAAAAAAAATACTGCAATGGTTTACAGGAAAATCCTTTTTGCATATTGCAGAAGGCAGCAACGTTTATGAACAATTTGAACGCTTTTTTAATGCTGCACCCGCTAATGTGAAAAGTATTACTGAGTCTGCTGCTGTAAATAATACGATGCTTAATGTAGAAATGATCTTGGGAAAACAAGAACGCAGTATTGCCCAAGATGAGATCAATAACAAGCAAAGAATATTGATTTTACCAGTGGCCCGCATGGCATTTAAACATATACCTATTGCCATTTGTAAACAAATACAAGCAATGCATGTGCTGCAAGGTCAAACCGTACAAGTTGCTTATTTCAACAATTCTATTCATGGCAATCAAACATTAGATGAACCCATCTACTACCATAATTTTAATGCCTTAGTGCAATTAATTTTATCAGCCGATTTAATTTATTGCCCTGATAGCCTAGCCATGCATTTGGCATTTTTATTTAGGAAACCCCATATTGTATTACATCCCGCCAAGCCAGCTCCTGGCTTTTTAACTCCTTACGCTTTACAGCACCATTCCCATTTTAACTTCGAATCATTTAATCTTGCTTAAACTCCAAAGACTTTTCAAAAAAAGCTAATAGAAGTATTCTGTTTGTAAATTATCGTTTAATATAGATTGCACATCAATTTCAATACAAGCTATTAAAATAGCCATCTGCTCTTTGTATAAATTTTCCAATGCTAAGATGCTTTAGAAATTATTAGATGGCATAAATTATATATGTTTTTTTAAACAAGCGAATACGGCAGTCTTCAATTCATAAATAGTACTTATTATTGCGTATGGTGAACGTGTTGGGAATTCCATTTTACGATCAAAATTTGCAAGCTGCTGTTGCAGAAACAATTGATGCTTGTGCTAAGGACTACTTACCTCAAAACCATTGTATTAGTGCGTCAGGGGCGCATGGATTAGTGGAAGCGCATAAAGATCCTACTTTTAAAAAAGTGCTTCAACAATTTTGGCGCAATCTACCCGATGGAATGCCTACGGTTTGGATAGGGCGGTTAAAGGGGGCTAAACATATACAGCGTTGTTATGGCCCCGATTTTTTTAAAGAAATGATGCTAGCATCGGCCAATTTACCCATCAATCATTTTATTTGTGGAGGTAATGAAGGGGTAGCAGAAGAACTTAAAAAAGCTTGCAGTGTAAAGTTTAATAATAATAATGTGGTGGGTACATATTATCCACCATTTAGAGAAATGACGGAGGAGGAAATGCAAGAGTTAGCCAATCAAATTGCACAATCTGGTGCCCATATTGTGTGGATTGGATTGAGTGCTCCCAAACAAGAAAAATTTTCATTCCGCTTGGCAAAATTCACACAAGTACATTTTATTGTAGCAGTAGGGGCTGCATTTGATTTTCATACCGATCGTGTACGCCAAGCCCCGCATTGGATGCGACAATCTGGTTTAGAATGGTTTTTTAGATTGATGATGGAACCCAAGAGATTGTATAAAAGATATGTAGAAGTGGTTCCCTTATTCATTTTGCTAAACATAAAAGAGTTGCTTCAATACATTTTCAAAAAAAAATCTGGCTTATAGAAAATTTCATCTGCAATAGCTAAACCAGTATACTTAAATTAATTACTGTTTCAAATAAAATTCCATAAAACGAAATTGTATTCATTTGCCAGTGTGCAACTTAAGTTTATTAGAAACATTACTGCACTGTTGCTTTTGCAATCATGCTTACGAAAAGCCTCTGAAAAATTCCGTAAAGCATCTCAAAAAAAGCTGAGTAATAAAACAGCGTTATTGCTTTCTGCAAACATGCTTACGACGAGCATCTGAAAAATTCCGTAAAGCAATTATTGAAATGAGGCGTTAGCAATGAAAGTTGTTTGAGCCCCGATAGGGGCGAGTTCTTTCATTGCAGCCGAATGAGATAATTGTAGAAATTTTTCAGCAGCGAAGGAGTAAGTATGTTGCAAAAGCAGTGCATGAATTTTATTTTAAAAACAGGCGCTAGTAAAAAAGCAATTCATATAATTGAAAAGAAGTTATTTAAGAAATCTCGTCATAAAGGCTTCAATGCACATAAATATAATGGGGTATTAAATCTGAATATTGATCCATTAGAGATACAAAAAAGTCTTAGAGATGAGTGGGAGCGACATTCTAGTTGATACAAATATTATTTTATATGTACTTAGAGGAAATGATACACTTGCTGATTTTTTGAATAAGAAGACGATTTATATCTATTTCATTACAGAATTAGAACTACTTGGATTTAAAATGATTTCTCCAATTGAAGAAGTGCAAATTAATAATCTGCTATCTAACTGTTTTGTTATCAACTTAACAACTTCTCTAAAAAATAATTATATCAAAACACGGAGACAATATAATTTGAAATTAGCAGATTCATTAATAGCTGCAACTTCTATTGACTATGGTATCCCATTAATAACTGCTGATAAAGCGTTCATGCAAATAAAAGAAATTGATTTAGTGGCTTATTTTACTAATTCAAATGAAACTGACACATAATATTTCGCATATCTGAATCATTGCTTTCCGCAAACATGCTTACAACGAGCATTTGAAAAATTCCGTTAAGCCATTGCAAAATATCCTTAGCATTAAATCAGAACGATTGCTTTCTGCTAGCATGCT
>VIKJ01000134.1 GCA_008080615.1 Chitinophagaceae bacterium
AATTGAAACAGCGTAAGGCAAGGAATTGATCATTACATCTACATGCTCCCTTAATAAGTTGGCTACTTCATATTTGCCATACACTTTATCATTGATAGAAATCCAAACTTCAGAACCGGTTTTATTGGGAGCACTTGAGCCTACGAATGCTGCAGAACCTGCTTTATAATGGGTTTCATTTTCCCATGCTTCAATTCCAGATCCTGCTACTTCTTTAATATGTTCTAAAACCAGTTGATTTGCTTGCATTGAATGCGCAATACTCTTACTAAGTGGGTGTAATGATTGAGCAAACATGGCGGCAAAAACCATTTCATCTGCGGCATTTAAAGGGCTACCCTCATATTGAACAGTAGAAATATTGGGATAGGTTAGGGTTCCTGTTTTATCAAAAACAATATGATTGATAAATGGAATTGTTTGAAGAATATTAGCATTTTTAAGATACATGCCTTTATTACTAAAAATATTCAATAGAAATCCTTGTGTAAAAGTGGTGGTTAATAATAAGGCACAAGGGCATGCAACAATTAATACGGCAGTCATTGCATTCCAAGCATTTTTTGGATTGATATTCATCCAATATATAAATGCAGCAGCAGCAATAATTAAAACTACTACAGCAAAGTAATTGCTTATAATACCTGTGAAAGTATAGCCATTCTTCTCTTCCTTTTTAAATGCTTCATTATTCCATAGCCTAGTAAAATTACTTTGAGAGAAAGGCTTAATTACCAATAACTCAATTGCGCCATTGGTTTGTTTTCCACCAGCATATACAATTTCACTTATCTTAACCGTATTGGGCTCATTTTCACCTGTAACAAAACTATAATCAATCTCTGCCTTACCATTTATTAAAATGCCATCAAATGGAATTACTTCATTGTTTCTAATACGAATTTTATCATCTACACTAATTTCATTCACAGGTAAAAAAATCTCCTCTCCCGCTTCATTTAGTTTACACACAGCTATGGGAAAATAGGCTTTAAAGTCTCTGTTAAATTTAAGGTTGGCAAAAGTTTTTGTTTGAAATGCTCTACCCAACAACATAAAAAATATAATCCCTGTCATGCTATCTAAATAGCCTGCTCCGGTACCACTAACAATTTCATACACACTTCTTGCAAATGTTACAATCAATGCCAACGCAATTGGGGCATCTATATTCAACATTTTTTGCTTGAACCCATACCAAGAATTTACAAAAAATTCAGCACCACAATAAAGCAACACTGGAATGGAGAGAACTAAATTGATGGCTCTAAACATAACCGGAGAAAGACCATCCCTTGCCAATGTTTCTAGTCCTAAATATTCTGGAAAACTCAACATCATAATATTGGCAAAGCAAAAACCTGCAATACCAATTTTTACCAATGCTTTTCTCGAAAGCATTTTTTGGTCGTTCACCGTATGGTTATCACTATCTAAAGTAATATGTGGTTCATAACCTATTGATGCCAATAATTCTGCTAATTCACGCACAGATAGTTTAAACTGATCAAAGTGAACAGTTACTTCTTTTGCAGGAAAATTAACTGAAGAGAAAAATATAGATGGATTGAGTTTATGCAAATTCTCTAATAACCATAAACAAGAACTGCAATGTATTTGAGGAAGATAAAATTTAACCGCTGTTTGTTGTTGATTGGCAAACGTAATGAATGTTGCTGCGATTGTTGGATTATCTAGAAATGCAAATTTAGTTGCATCTCTATTTTCATTTACTTTTACTCCTGCCTCTGCATTAAAACTATAATAGTCGCAAAGGTCACTTTTATTTAAAATTTGATACACTGTTTTACATCCCGAACAGCAAAATGGTTTTTCGTTAAACAAAATAGTTGAACCGCTGCTGCAGGCATCTCCACAATGATAACAAGCAGTATTATTTTCAACAATTTTATTCATATAGGATTGGCCCAGCAGTTTTAAAATAATTAGATCTTGCGAGAAGAATGTTCATTTGGTAAATTAGACTTCTTCTGATACAGATTCTCTCCTTTAAAATAGTTCTTTTTAAAACAACTACAAGATTTTGTTCTGTCCTCGATCATTTTATACCAATTTAACTTTTCTGTGGTAAAATCGGTTAAAAATGCTTTCGCTAAAATGGCTTGAGCTTGGGTATCCCACATGGGAACTTCTAACATCAATGCCAAACGTCTTGCGTGGTGCATCAGTTTGTGTTCCTTACTTTTGGTGAGTTGCAATAAATCTCCCAAATTGGGCAGGACTTCATTGTCTTTATTGGCCAAGAATACTTTTAAAACGGAAGGAAAAACCAGCTTTTGTTCGTAAGTAACCAAAGATTGAAACTCATTTTTTAAATCAGTTATCAAATCGGTCATTACTTGTTTTTCGGGCGCAATGCTATGTTGCAAATTATTACAATCTAAAGCATATTTAATCTTGAGCGCCAAAAGCGGATACACCTCCTCTAAAAGGTGGTCAATTATTATTTTGGTTTGATCAGCATGCTTACACATGTAGCTATTAATTTACTACACAAAAATGGCTGATTTAATTTTTTCAAAATATGAGTTCAGCTAACTGTAAACATGATTTTTGTCATGTTTAATATTTTAGTCCTCTATGTTGGCTGTTTGAATCAGCATGGGGAGATTGGTAATTTTAATTTTTTTACCACTTAAGGAAATCAATTTATCCTGGTTAAATTCGGATAAAAGACGGATACAACTTTCGGTTGATGTTCCAACATAATCTGCAATCTCTTCGCGTGTAAGGCTTACCATAATGGTTTGCTGATCTTCCTCTAAACCATAAGTGGCTTTTAGGAAAAGCAAGGCCTCGGGAAACAATATGATCTTCTGCTTCTTTTAAATCACGGCCCATTTTCTTAACCACTTCAAACATCAGTTTGGGCGTGGCTTCCATGGCTTTGAAAAAATAATCTTTATCAATTACACATATAGAAGCGTCTTCTAATGTAACTGCCGAAGAGGCATATCTTTCATTAGAAATCAACGCCCTATATCCTACAATATCACCAGACTTTGCTAAGCGCAAAATTTGCTCCTTCCCATCATATCCTGTAGTAGTAATTTTAATTTTTCCGCTGTTTACACAAAACAAACCTGTAGGTAGTCCATTCTCTGCAAATACATATTGACCTTTTTTATAAATATTACAAGATTTATGCATAGACATTTCTGTCAATTGCTCTCCTTGTAACACATTAAAAACAGAATTCAATCTCACATTACAATGCGCACAACCTGTCTCAAAATGCAAAGGCTTCTTCATGTATTATAAAATTATGTGCAAATCTACTGAAAAACTATTTTTTGAGCGTTTTATTAAAATAATTGGTCACTTCCTGGTATACTTTTACTGAATTGGTAAATTTCATCCAATGGTGGGTATCATCTACAATCATCAATGTTTCCATCGGAACGCCTTTCTTTTCTAGGCGCCTAATCAGATCTACACTTTGATTAAAGCGTACATTTCTGTCATCATCTGCATGAATAATCAGTACAGGAGAGGTCCACCCTGCAATAGAACTCACTGGGGAAGCCTTCCAAGCCGTTTTTAAAGTAAGCTCATAATCAGGTGCTTTTTCATACTTATCCGCCATCCCATTTTGGGATAAATTGATTGTCCAATCATGTACACCATGAATATCTACGCCTGCTGCAAATAGTTTAGAATCGCTGGCCAAGGCCAAAGCAGTTAAATATCCCCCATAGGACCCTCCATAAATGCCAATTTTGTTAGGGTCTACAAAGGATTGTTTTTGCAACCATTCCCCTGCCGCTTTAATGTCTAAATATTCTGAAGCTCCTGCAGCTCCACCTGCTGCTGGTTTATGAAATTCATATCCATACCCAATTCCCAAGCGATAATTCACTGCAAGTACATTAAAACCGATACTAGCTAAATATTGATTGGCAGAATAGGCATTGGAATAATAATCTGAATAGTTCCAACCCAATAACATTTGACGAGGAGGCCCGCCATGAACATAAATAATGGTGGGTTTTAAAAATAACTTGCTTGGGTGTTACAAACTTGTTTTGAGGCAAGCCTTCTGCAATAAATTCTTTTCCTATTAATTGAATTGCAGCACCCTTGGCTAATGGCAATATTGCAGGAACAGGAGGCTGTTGTACAGTTGCACTTAAAAATGCAATGGTATTGCCATCCCCCGTAAAAACAGGCGTCCATTCTAAGCCTGTTCCGGGTGTTAAAACTTCCGCTCCAGCTTGGTTTACCATCACTCTGGCAATATGCCTTCTTTCTATATCTTTTGGATCATTACCGGTATTGGCACTAAATGCTAACCATTTTTTATCGGCGCTTATTTGAACATGCTCAACCATAAAGTTTCCTGGAGTTAAGCAAATCGATTTTCCACCAGTTGATGCAATTGAATACAAATGCGGCCAACCATCTTCATAAGATAAATAAACAATTTGATCTTCTGCTGCCCAATGCAGGTTACTAGTTCCATGTGTTGTAGGAAATGAGCCGCGTAAAGTTGTTGGCGCTTTCCATATTTGCTTGGATAGGCCTGTTTCAACATCTGCCGTATAAATACTCCAGGGAACATGCCTACGGGCCAACATAGAATCGGGTGCACCACCTAAGCCAGCTTGCCTTACAAAAACAATCTGCTTGCCATTGGGAGACCATCTGGGAGATTGATCTCGGCTAAAAGAGGGAGCGATCCATTTTAAATATTGCTGATCGTTAGAATAAATTCCAATAATTGAATGATCCTGACGATTTACAGTGAATAACAATTGTTGCCCATTGGGAGACCATTCTAAAGAACCCACATTTCCTCTGGTAGTAAATAAATTTTTTGCAGCAGTTGTTCCGTCTATTGGTGCCAGCCATACTTGACCGTTTTTAATAAACGCCACTTGATTATTATTTGAAGAAATAGTTGGGTAATCTCCTTCGGATAAAGTATTCAATTTACCTCCATTGAATGGAATACTCATTACTTGTACTTTATTGGGTTGAAGGTCAAATGCCGCGTTAACTGGTAAGCCAGTTTCCCAATTACCACTATGCTCTCCCCCACGTACAAATACCAGCCAATTACCATCATCAGAAATGGTTACACTTGTAATCTCTTGCCCATCATCATGTGTATAGTTCGTTAATTTTCTTGGCTTATAATTGGGCGCTTCTGCTACATACACATTTCTTCTTCCTGCCGAATCCATTGCCCAAGCAATTTTGCCACCTGTTGCAGCACTGCTTAGTTCTGTAGGAAATGCATATTGTTTAAATGCAGCATATCCTTGATCCTGTGCAATAGCATAATTAACTATTAAGCATAGGCTAACAGATAGCAAAAACATACGGCTCTTTTTCATGGTAGTTTTTTCTAATAATTATTGTAATAATAATACCAAGGTTTCTTTTGCATCTACACTAAACTTATTCCCTACATTTTTACCCGATATAATATTGGCTGCAGAAGTGAATTTTTTTGTGCGTTCGGCGTAGTCATTTAAGTTGATCTCTTTTGCCTTTGAACCCGTATTCAACACACACATAACGGTTTCTTTTTCATCATACCTAAAATAAACATACAAACCATCTTTAGGAAGAAACTGCATCATTTTACCATTTTGAAGTGCTGGATGAAGCTTTCTAAAATTGGCTAATTTTTTTACATAATCAAAAGCAGTGTTTTCTTGTTCAGTTCTTCCACTCCCTACAAATTTATTTTCTTTGTCTCCAGGAAATCCTCCAGGAAAATCTAATCGAACCATCCCATCATTGGGATCTTTAAAATTTTTCATCCATATTTCTGTTCCATAATACAAATGAGGTGTTCCTCTTAAAGTGAATAATAAACTCATCCCCATTTTGTATTTATTCATATCCTCCCCAATTACCGAAACAAAGCGCTCCATGTCGTGGTTGTCTAAAAAAATCCAATTTTTCTCTGGGGCTTTATACAATAGATCTTGCGCCAAAGTCATGTATAATTTATTTACACCCTCCGTCCAGGCAAAAGGTTTATTGATAGCACCTACAATGGTGATAGTAGGAAAATCTTTTTCTAGTGCCGCATTTACTTTATTTAAAAAAGCTTCGTCACAATATTTATACGTGTCTACCCTCCATCCATCAATTCCAAATTCTTCTACCGTCCATAAAGCATGCTGAATTAAATAATTAGCAACATAAGGATTGCGTTGATTTACATCGGGCAAGTGTGGAACAAACCATCCATCTAACATTACTTTTTTATCTGCCTCACTTCCATACATGCTCATCAAAGCTTCTTCTCTGTGATTGCTACTGGTGTATTGATTCCATTGATTTACCCAATCTTTGGATGGCGCATCTTTATACATCCAATGCTCTATGCCTACATGATTATACACTGCATCCTGCACTATTTTAATACCCTTTGCATGTGCGGCATTCACTAATTTTTTATACGCATCATCACCTCCGAATCTTTTATCAACTGCATAATGATCGGTGAACCAATATCCATGATATCCTGCAACCATTCCTGCTTGTTCATTTTCTAATGGCATATCATTTTCTAAAACAGGTGTTAACCACAAAGCAGTAACTCCTAATTCATTAAAATAATCTAAATGGTTAATAATACCCTGCAAATCACCACCATGCCTTGTTATTGGCGTAGTTCTATTTACGTTTGTGTCTTTATAAGCATCCCAACGGTCATTCGTAATATCTCCATTACTAAAACGATCGGGCATCAATAAATAAACAAAATCTTTATTGGTAACACCTTGAGCAAATGTTTTACCTATACCCTTTCTTCTGGCTCTTAATGGCCAATAAACTGCATGAACTTTATAATCATGAATAAATTCTATTAACACATCACCTGGCTTGGCATTGGCAGATATCAACAAATCGAGTGCTACATATTTACCATTTTCGAATGAATGCACTTTTTGTAATTGAACGCCTGGGTAAGTAACTTTTATTTGCTCTTTTTTAAACCCATCGTACCCCCCTTTCACAATTACCTGCACTTTATTCCATTTCATTCCTACAAACCAACTAGATGGATACAGTGTTGCATATTGTGCAAACGAACTAATTGAAAAGCTTATAAGGCCAATAACCAATAGAGATATATATTTTTTCATCACCCTAATTTTAAAAAATAAAAACTGTTATACTAATCTTTTGATTGAATAAATAGTTTGGCAAAAATACCTGCCAAAATCATTGATACGCCTGCAATACCTATCACATTCATAGCATTTTCTCCTACTAGAGTTAATACAATTCCTCCTAACAATCCTGCAGCTATTTGTGGAATAGTAATAGACGCATTGAATATACCCATGTATACACCTGTTTGCTTTGGAGGCAGCGATGAAGATAAAATAGCATAAGGCAACGCTAAAATTGCAGCCCATGCAACACCAACTCCTATCATTGGAATAAACAAGAGATTTTGATCTTTAATAAACAACATAGAGATCAACCCTACCCCACCACAAATCAAGGAAAACATATAACTATTTTTTCTTCCAAACTTATTGGCCAATGGAGTTAATACCAATGAGTATAAAGCAGCAAATAAACTGTATGCTGCAAAAATTACTCCAGTCCAGTCTCCTGCATCGTTAAACAATTTTGAATGCGGATCTGTTGTTCCCCATATATTTTGTGCAATGGCCTGAGTAGTATATACCCACATTAAAAATAAAGCAAACCAAGAAAAAAACTGTGTGATAGACAATTGCCACATGGTAGCAGGTATATTTTTCAGCAACGTTAAGAAAGACATTTTTTCTTCCACATCAGCTACTTCAATATTGTTGTACTTGGCATATTCTTCTGGCGGATATTCCTTTGTTTTAAATGAAGTCCAAAGCACACTTAACAGCAATGCACCACCTCCAAAATAAAAAGCCCAAATTACTGTAGGAGCCACTTTTTCTCCGGCATTGGGTTCATTGGCAACATGAAAAATATTGGTTAATACATAGGGAAGCATTGAACCTACAAACGCACCTGTATTAATTAAAAAACTTTGAATTGCATATCCCTTATTCCTTTGCTCTTCTGGAACCATATCACTTACCAATGCTCTAAATGGTTGCATGGTTACATTAAAAGACGTGTCCATTAATAATAACATAAAAGCACCAAAAATTAACGCAGGTAATAAGCTGGCAAAATGTTCAGAATTAGGCATGAAAAACATGGCTATTGCCGAAACTATTGAACCGCCAAAAATATAGGGAATTCTCCTGCCCAACCTAGTCCATGTTTTATCACTAGAAGAACCAACAATTGGTTGAACAATTAAACCAGCCATAGGAGCAGCCAACCAAAATAAACTGAGGCTATGCGGGTCGGCACCAATAGCAGATAGTATTCTACTTGTATTTGCATTTTGTAATGAATACCCAATTTGTACCCCAAGAAATCCAAAGCTCATATTCCAAATTTGCCAGAAATTTAAAAACGGTTTACTGCTACTGGTTTTTGTTTGAGCTGAGCTAGTAGAAAATGACATAGAAAATTAATTTTTAATGGCAAGAAAATATCAAAATTTCACACAACCCAATATACAATAAAAAACATCCTCTTTTGAAGGATGTTTGATATAAAATTTAATAACCCGATTTATTTAGATTACAAATCCATCGGGCAATATGGCTCTTTTCTTTACTACCACTATGCCATCTTTAACAGCATATAAAGGATGGTCTGTATTGGCCAAATGTTTTCCCCCATTGATGCGTACATCATTTCCTATGCGGCAGTTTTTATCGATAATGGCATCTTTTATATAACAACGTTCTCCAATACCAATTTTTGGAAGCCCTTTGGCAACATTTGATTCCATTTCTTCTAAGGTTTCGTAATAATCATTACCCATGATATAGGTACTAACAACCGTTGAACCAAGCCCTATTCTAGAACGGATACCTACTACACTTTGTTCTATTCTACTAGCATGTATGATAGAGCCTTCAGCAATAATTGTTTTTTCTAAAGTGGTACCGCTAATTTTTGCTGGCGGCAACATACGGGCCCTTGTATAAACCGTTTTCTCATTGTCGAATAAATTAAACAATGGAACTTCTGCAGTAAGCGCAAGGTTAGCTTCATAGAATGAATAAATATTTCCAATATCAGTCCAATATCCATCATATTGAAAACTAGCTACATTGTAATTTTCAATTGACTCGGGAATAATTTCTTTTCCAAAATCTGTTGCATTAGGATATACATCATTCAACAACTTATATAAAGCTTGTTTATTGAATATATAAATACCCATTGATGCCAAATAATGGCGACCAGATTTTTGCATTTCTTCTCCGGTATCGCTTACCCATTCTGATAAGATATCTTTCTTGGGCTTTTCTATGAATGAAGTGATGCAATTGTCTGCATTCGTTTTTAAAATACCAAATTCAGGTGCATCTCTATCATCAACAGGAATAGTTGCAATAGAAATATCAGCCTTACGGTCTTTGTGATTTTGTAACATTTCACTAAAGTCCATCTGATATAATTGATCCCCACTTAAAATGAGAATATAATCAAACTCCAAATTAGAAATATGGCGCAATGACTGACGAACAGCATCGGCAGTTCCCTGAAACCATCCTGGATTATCTGGGGTTTGTTCTGCTGCAAGAATATCTACAAACCCTGTGCTAAATGCACTAAAATGGTAGGTATTTTTAATATGCTTATTTAATGAAGCAGAGTTAAACTGCGTAAGCACAAACATGCGATTGATATGACTA
>VIKJ01000001.1:0-16594 GCA_008080615.1 Chitinophagaceae bacterium
TAAGTCTAATCGAGCCAATCTTAATACTACAGAATCTTCAAAATCGGTAAGATATAAACGTGCAAATCGGATAGATTTAAAATCGGGGATATTGCCTACTTTCTTAGAATAGTTTTTAATGGGTACTCTAAACAAGAACCAATCTTCTGTACGAGTAAGACCATCCGCAGAATTTACGGTGACCCTTCTCTTATCGGTAATATATGGCGTAAGCCCTACATCCATTCCAGGGCGAAGTTGAACTTCGTATTCGTAATAAGCTTCTGTTTCATTTAACGTATTGTCTCTATTTAAATCTTCATTATCAGGATATAATGTTGCAGCAGAAGTAAACTGTCCGTTGGTAGTTGCAATGGGTGAATTGCCTTGGGGGTTATTGAAGTTTTTATATCGCCCTAATATGCCCGTTCCCAAAGGATCAAATGCAGGATCGCGATACCATTTATAGTTATCACCCGAAGGGTCTGTAATGGATTGCTGATAAATAGTAGAGCCTGTCCCAAAATTATTGGCTAAGCGTTGCAACACATAATTTCTCTTTCTTCTTTCAGCATCATCATCATTCCCATCAAAACCAACATCCTGATAAGGACGATCATTGGGATCATTACTAAATGCTTGTGTAATTTGAATTGGATTAACAGGCGTTTTACCCCATGTATTGCTACTATCAACAGCTGCAGGAACAGTAGGTGTATTCATACCATTTTCATAAAACCGTTTTCCATCTTTTAAAATATCCTCACTGATATTACCAAAGTTGAGGTACATTTTTCCACCCTTACTATTGGGATTGGTAATGAATGGATTTTGCATCCAAAACTCTACAAATTCAATATTATTGGTTTCAAAATCTGTTTGATCAATTGAACGCATGATACCACCCCAACGCGCAGCAGGGTTGGATAATTTTCCAGCCGCATTCACTTGTGTAGGATTAGATTCAAAATTATACGGGCCTTTTTCTGTAGGATAAAATGCCAAATCAAAAGTAGCGGCTTGTACATCGGTAATATTGGTTGTTCGCTGCGGAAATAATTCATTAGTAAATACCTGACGAACTCTTGGATCGCTTAATTCTGCCAAGTTTCTACGCAGTGGATTACCCGGACTATTTTTATCTTGAAGGTTCGGTTCAATATTATACCAAGCCAATTTAGCTCTGTTGCGATTGTAAACAATACTGTCTGTTAAAGTAGCTTCAGGGAAACGACTATTTCCTTGGGGTGTAGAAGCCATGGCCCACGAAACAAAAGGAAAACGTAAATCAATTGCTGCTCTTGTACCTTCAAAATCATCAATAAAAATGAGGCCTTGATCTCCCCTTCCAATTTGAGGTGGATGACCTGGTTTTAATATGGCTGCTTCTCCAAATGCATTAATAGAAGACTTTGCTTTTGTTTCATAAAAAGGCAATCGATTTAATAATCTAGATAATCCAGGCAGTTCCGATTTATAATTAAAATCAACTCCATACATGGTATTGCGTATGGGATCATCACCATAACCCATTTTTGTAAAAAACGGTCGCTCACCCAATTTCACCATAGTAGCACCAACACTTAATTTTTTACTAGCCAAATAATCCATACGCAAGCCAGTAAATCCTCTTTGTTGCATACCAAAACCAATATTATTTTCAAAAGAAACCCGAACAGGTACATTAGAACTAAGAATACCTTGATTCAAAATTTTCACTGTACCTAAATTATAATCTACAATAAAATCACTACCCTCTCGCAATGCTTGCCCCCCAGCAGTTACCTGCACAGAGCCTTGTGGTATATTAAATGTATTTAAATAAATTTCCGAGCCCCCACTACTTCCTTTTACTTGTCCTTGCATCAAGAACCTATTCAGGTTTGCATAGGTTTGCGCAATGGCTTTAATGGAATCATACAATTGATAATAAACATATTTATTTTTTGTAGCAGCTGGCAAACCTGCAAAAGCCAAGGTATCTAAGTCTTTACCAAAAGGCTCTAAAACAGGAAATACTACCCTTCCCATTTGAGGTAAAATAGTAAACCCTTCTATATAATCAAATACGCCATCAGGTTGCGGATCATTTCGATTATTTAATCGATCTAAATTTAAAATTCTTAACAAAGGCATACCATCTACAGCAGCGGATGTTTCTGGAAGAAATCTTTTTAATCCACCACTAGGCTCTTCGTACAACACATTTAATTTAAAATCTTCCCGTTGAATTCCTCCAAATAAATCAAGAGAGTATACGTTCTTCATCATCAATCCCCACAAAGGCAGTTCAACACGTTGAGAAGTTGCTTTTAATAATTTAAGGAACAATACTTTTTGAACACCTTTATTAGAATCAAGGGCAATATCTTGCGAAAATTCACCTACTTGAAATACACGGCCATTGTAAGTGTATTGATAGGCAACTGCCAACACTTCATCTGCTTGTAATTGTGTATTAATTGAAATGAAACCCGCTTGCGCATTAAAATAAAATTCATTGGTGCTTAGTTTACGCGCAAATGTTTTTTCATAGTCATCAACTGGGCGAAGACCTTTACTTAATAAAAGACTATTTATAAATGCAGGATTTCTTGCATTGGGATCACTTACCAAAGAGCTAAATAAATTATTGGCTCCATTGGCAGGAAGCGAATTGGCAGATAATGACTGAACTGCAGGATTATAAGGGCTGGATTCACCTAAGTCCATCAAACCAACTATATCACGGGCTTCAGTAGTAGCGCCCGTTCTATTCGTTACCCATACTTCTACTCTTTGTAACTGTACCTGTGAATTTACAACAGGCAAATTGCGCATGGTTTTATTAAAATTGGCCCTAAAATAATTTCCCAATAAGAAGTGTCTATTTTCTTCGTAGTCATCAAGCCTTTTTTGAAAAGTTTGCGAAGCAGCACCTCCTTGTAAGGAAACAGACTGTTTGCTAGAACGCTGATTGGCCAATGCAGCGGTTACAAATAATTTACCAAATTGCAATTGTGCTTTTACTCCAAATAAATTTTGTGCACTGCTAATTAAAGAGCCCCTAGATTGAAAAGAAATATTTCCTGCTTCAATGCTTTTGATGATTTCATCATCCATGCCTTTGTAATCTAGTTTAAGTTGATTGTCAAATCCTAAATTAGATAGTGTATTGTAGTTGATGGGAAATTTAAGCTTGTCACCAATATTGGCGTTCAAGTTTAAATTGGCATTCATATCAAAATCAAAACCTCCGTTTTTTCTAGCTCTTTCTGGTAAGGTTGGATTTTTAATATTTTGCCCTTGATATCCCGCTAAAATATTTACCTCTCCACTTGGGCGAATATCTACTTTCAAATTATTACCACTCAATCCAAATATGCGATCGAATAATTTATCATAAACCCTAAGTGGTGGTCGGGCAGTTTTTTTATTGAGTTCAGTTATAGCATCCGCTCGTTTTTTAAAATAAGCAATTTCAGCTGCTTTGTTTTGAGACAGTAAATAATCATTGAATGATAAAGAAGCTGGCTTACGATAATCTGTTCGGCCAATTTTTTCGCGAAGGATATAGGTTTTTGTTTTTGGATCGTACTCAACAGATTGCTTGATCAGTGCAGTATCTTTTAAATCGAATGGATTATTATTTTTTGCTGAGGAAAAATCACCCCTTCTATCACTAATGGGATAACGTAAAGAGTCCTTCTGTTGAGCAAATAAATTTGCACAGAGCAGTAAGAATACAACAATGAATAAATTACGGGAAGGGTTCAAAAAATTCCGCTTGGTTAGGTAGAGCTCAATCCGATCGCTTATAAATTTTTAAGTGATAGTTTAATAATTTCTTCTAAAGATTGGTTATCGGGGGCAGCTAACATTACCTTTTTAACTGCCTGTTCGGCCATAACCCTTCCTATACCTAATGAAATTAAGGCATTTATAGCATCTAAATCGTTTTGAGGAGTACTAAATCCGGATACTGGGGTTTCGAGGCTTTGTTTACCCAATTTATCCCTTAATTCTACAATCAACCGTTCGGCCGATTTTTTACCAATTCCTTTTATGGCTTCCAATTGTTTGGTATTACCCTGAATAATTGCCCTAGTGATTTCTTCTGGCTTCATCCCAGAAAGCATCATCCTGGCTGTAGAAGCACCTACCCCAGAAACACTAATCAATTGCATAAAAAGTTCCTTCTCTGCCATATCTGCAAATCCAAACAAACTTTGCGCGTTTTCGGTAATATGCAAATAGGTAAACAATAGACCACTGTCTTGGCCGCTAATTGCGGCGTATGTATTTAAACTGATATGCAACTCATAGCCCACACCATTTACATCTACTACCAAACGAGCAGGGGTTTTAACCGCAAAATGACCTTTTACAAAAGCTATCATAAATGGAGGTGAAATTAGTGAAAAGAAAGCAATTAGCCTTACCTTTAAAGTTTTATGTAATAGCAATAAAAAACTGTATCACCCATAACAAGTAAGATTTTCATGAATAAAATTACAGCCGCAATTACCGCCGTAGGCGGATATGTTCCAGAAACAAAATTGACCAATTTTGATTTGGAAAAAATGGTAGATACCAATGATGAATGGATTAGAACCCGCACTGGTATAGAAGAACGTAGAATTTTAAAAGAGCCTGGGCTTGGAAGCAGTGATATGGCAGTACCTGCCATTCAAGAAATACTTCGAAAAAAACAGATGAAACCAACCGACATTGATTGTATTATTTGCGCAACGGTTACACCCGATATGGTGTTTCCTGCAACGGCCAATATTATTGCCGACAAATTAGGTGCAACCAATGCTTGGGGGTTTGATTTGAGTGCAGCTTGTAGTGGTTTTCTATATGCCTTAACCTCTGGAGCCATGTATATTGAAAGTGGTAGGTATAAAAATGTAATTGTAGTAGGGGTAGATAAAATGAGCGCCATCATAGACTATACCGATCGTGCAACTTGTATCATTTTTGGGGATGGAGCAGGGGCTGTTTTATTGCAACCTTCTACTGATGAAACTGGAATAAAAGATAGTATTCTAAAAAGTGATGGTAGTGGAAGACAATACCTGCATATGAAAGCAGGTGGATCTATAAAACCAGCAACAGTTGAAACCGTTTTAGCTAAGGAACATTTTGCTTATCAAGAAGGTCAGGCTGTATTTAAATTTGCAGTTAAAGGAATGGCCGATGTAAGTGCAGAATTATTAGAACGCAATAATCTTACAGGAGAAGATATAGCTTGGTTGGTTCCGCATCAGGCGAACCTAAGAATTATTGATGCTACCGCCAACAGAATGGGATTGCCCAAGGAAAAAGTAATGATTAATATTCAAAAATACGGGAACACAACTGCAGCAACATTACCCCTTTGTTTATGGGATTGGGAAAGCCAATTAAAAAAAGGAGATAATATTGTTTTAGCTGCATTTGGGGGTGGATTTACTTGGGGTGCAACTTGGGTAAAATGGGCCTATTAATTAAACTTAGTTTCATTGTTCACTTCTACTAAATTGAAATCATGAGTAATTCAAAAAAATTGATTGGCATAGGCTCTACTGCCATTCATGCATCAGGCCATAATAATGCAGATCATGCACACTTAACGCCTATTTATGCAAGTTCTACTTTTACATTTGATACAGCCGAAGAAGGTAGTGAACGATTTGCAGGAAAAGATAAAACCAAATTATACAGCAGATGGGGAAACCCTAGTTTTACCACTGCGCAAGAAACCATTGAGGCATTGGAAACCTTTGGGCTTGAAGATGAACAAGGAAATAGCCTTCAGGTAAAAGCATTGTTGCATGCAAGTGGACAAGCGGCATTAACTACTTTGTTTTTAGGTAATCTAAAATCGGGTGATATAGTATTGTCTCATCATGCACTGTATGGAGGTACACATGAATTGTTGTTGAAAGTTTTAGCAGCCGCATCTATAGGAACCATATTGATTGATTTAAATGATTCAGCTTTAGTGGATGCTTCTTTGAAAGAAAACAGCCAAATTAAATTGATTCATATTGAAACACCATCTAATCCTACACTACGTTGTGTAGATATTGAACAAGTGTGTTCCATAGCAAAAAAATATGGCTGTTTGGTATCGGTAGACAATACGGCAGCAACACCTTATTTACAACAACCTTTTAAATTAGGTGCCGATTTTGTAATGCATTCTACCACCAAATTTTTAAATGGGCACGGCACAGCACTAGGTGGTGTTTTATTGGGAAAAGATTTAGATAAAATGAATGGCCCTATTTGGAAATGGCATGTATTATTAGGAGGAAATAGTAATGCATTTGATGCTTACTTACTTACACAAGGAATGAAAACCTTAGCACTAAGGATGGAGCAACATTGCGCCAATGCTATGAAAGTGGCGCATTTTTTAGCAAATCATCCAAAGGTTGAAAAAGTAAACTATAGTGGATTGGCTTCCCATCCTGATCATGCAATTGCAATGAAACAAATGCGTCATCCAGGTGCTTTAATGAGCTTTGAATTAAAAGGTGGAATAGAAGCAGGTAGAAAATTCATTAACAAATTAAGTATGTGTGTAAAAGCCATTTCATTTGGCACACCAGACACTTTATTATCACATCCTGCAAGTATGAGTCATATGGGTATTCCTAGAGAAGAAAGACTACAATCGGATATAACAGATGGACTTATTAGAATGAGTGTGGGAATTGAACATATTGAAGACATCATCAATGACCTTTCTCAAGCACTAGAGGTAGCTTAAAATTTAAATTAATAAGAACATACTCAAATAAAAATGGATATTCAAATAAGAAGGGCAGAGCAAAAAGATTGTAAGCGCATACTCGAATTAATACAAGAATTGGCCGATTTTGAAAAAGCGCCAAACGAAGTAACAGTGAGTTTAGCCCATTTTGAAGAAAGTGGTTTTGGTGCAAACCCAGTATGGTGGGCTTTTGTTGCCGAAGAAACCTACCCAACAGATGGAATGTACTTAGAAGACATTCTGGTTACAGAAAAAATGAGGGGGAAACAAATTGGCAAACAACTTTTTAACCAATTAATCGTTGAAGCAAAGGAAAGAGACTTGAAAGGAATTGTTTGGCAGGTATTAGAATGGAATACTCCTGCCATTGAGTTTTATAAAAAATACAATGCCAGTTTTGATCCAGAATGGATTAATTGTAGCATTGGCCCCGATCAACTATAAAATGAAAAAAAGTATATTCATATTGGCTGTTTTTATTGCCTTTTTTGTATCCTGCAAAAAAGACTCAGAAACCATTATGGATACCCCCAATTCAGTGGGTACTTCAGGTAGGGCTTTAGATAAACTGGCTCGTGGCATTAACCTTAGCAATTGGTTTAACGATTATTCTGATAAAGCACAATTTGCAACCCGATTTAATGCTGGCCACTTTACACAAATAAAAAATGCAGGTTTCACTTACGTAAGATTGCCAATTGGGCCTTCCGTAATATGTGACCCAACAAATATTGCCACCATTCAACCGGCCAATTTAACATTAATAGATCAGGCTATAAAAAATATCAATGCTGCTGGTTTGGCCGTAGCCATTGAAATACACAATTCTAACAGGCCTTTCGAAATAAAATTGGCAACAGATCCTTTAAGCAGGGTAGCTTTTAGACAGTTTTGGAAAAGCCTTGCAACTAATTTAAAAAAATACGACACAACTCAATTGTTTTTTGAAATTTATAACGAGCCACATGTAGGTGCTGAACAACTTATTGCAGGGATTGATAAAAATTGGTGGTCGCCTTTTCAACAACAAATTATTCAATCTATAAGAGAAGCTGCACCAGAACACTATATCATTGCAGGAGCAGAAAATTGGAATAATTGGTACGATTTAACACTATTACAGCCCTATAATGTAAAAAATGTGGTGTATAATTTTCATCTATATGATCCATTTACATTTACTCATCAGGGTGCAGAATGGGTTGGTGATCCGTACGATAAAATGAAAGCTATTCCTTATCCAGCAAATCCTGGCAATATGTTACCATTGGTAACTGCAGCTTCAACTACTACTTTAAAGAATTTACTTAGTTGGCATGGGAATCAACGGTACAATATAGACTCAATGAACTTGGTTGTAAAACAAGTGTATTTATGGGGCAATAGAAATAGTGTGCCTGTAATTTGTAATGAGTTTGGAGTATACAAAAAATTTGTTCCTTTAGATAGCCGTGTACGCTACTTACAAGACATGCACAATACCTTAGCCAAATATAAAATGGGTTGGGCTGTTTGGGAATACGATGAAACCTTTGGACTCACTAGTTACCCAACCTCTACCAGAACAGGTGTACCCAATTGGGATACTAATATTTTAAATAGCTTGGGATTAAAATAATTTAGCTAACACCATCTGTTAATACTCCAGCACCTGCAATTTTACCAATTAAGCCTTGCAATACTTTACCAGGACCACATTCGGTAAATTGAGTTGCACCATCTGCAACCATTGACTGAACACAATAAGTCCACCGAACAGCACCGGTAAGTTGATCAATTAAATTTTGTTTGATTTCTTGTGGATTGGTTACCGCTTTAGCAACTACATTCTGATATACGGCACAAGATGGTTGATTGAACGTAGTAGCTTCTATTGCTGCAGCCAACTCTGCTTTTGCAGGGGCCATTAATGGCGAATGAAATGCACCACCAACTGGTAAAACCAAGGCCCTTTTTGCACCAGCTTCCTTCATACGAATGCAAGCAATATCAATGCCTTTAATAGATCCACTGATCACCAATTGACCAGGACAATTATAATTAGCAGCAACTACTACTTCTCCTGTTTCTGCTTGTATTAAAGCACAAATTTCTTCTACTTTTTCATCGGCCAAATTGAGTACTGCAGCCATAGTAGAGGGATTTAATTCACAAGCTTTTTGCATGGCTTGGGCGCGTATACTTACTAGTTTAAGCGCATCTTCAAAATGCAATGTTCCATTGGCAACCAATGCAGAAAACTCTCCTAAAGAGTGCCCTGCAACCATAGAAGGCTGGGCAGCTTCAATTGTTTTAAAAGCAGCTACAGAATGTAAAAAAACGGCAGGCTGGGTTATATTGGTCTGTTTCAACGCCTCATCTGTTCCATTAAACATCACTTCACTAATATTGAATCCTAGTATATCGTTAGCTTGTTCAAAAAGTATTTTCGCACTACTATTCAACTCGTACAAATTTTTACCCATACCAGTAAACTGAGCACCCTGACCAGGAAATACAAACGCATGTTTAAGCATAATTACCGTTTTATGATTAGCAAATTAAGGCAATTATTAACGTGGAAACAAGCAAAAAAAAGAGCCCCTTATCAGGAGCTCTTGTATAAACTGAAGAAACTGTTTTAAAATTCTGTTTTTAACTCTAAGTATCTAAGAAATTCTTCTTTGCGCTTATCTTCTTTAAAAGCTCCACCATAAAAAGCGGTGATAGTAGATGAAGTATCATCTTCTACTCCCCTGCTGGCTACACAAAGATGTTTTGCATCAATAACAATAGCTACATCCTCGGTACCTAAAGCTGCTTGCAATTCTTTTCCAATTTGCATGGTTAAACGCTCTTGTACTTGAGGACGTTTAGCATAATACTGAACCAAGCGGTTTAATTTACTTAACCCAATTACATTACCATTACTAATATAAGCAATATGTGCTTTTCCAATGATTGGAACAAAGTGGTGTTCGCAATTGCTATAGAATGAAATATTTTTTTCAACCAACATTTCATTGTATTTGTACTTATTTTCGAACAGTGCAATCGAAGGCTTGTTAGCAGGATTGAGGCCACTAAAAATTTCTTGAATATACATCTTAGCCACTCTCTTAGGTGTACCCTTTAAACTATCGTCTGTAAGGTCTAAACCCATCACTTCCATGATAGCTTTAAAATGATCCTGAATAAGACTCATTTTTTCTTCATCGGATTTATCAAATGCATCCGCTCGCATAGGTGTGTCAACAGAAGTACTTATATGGTTATCGCCCATCTCGTCCATCATGTCATCACTTGTAAATTCAATTTTATCTCCGTTCAGACGGATATTCGACAAAATTTCGTTCTGTTTCATGTAATCTTATTTTTAAATCTAATTGTTGATCCAATTTTGCTCTTAACAAATCATATATAACAACTGCAATATTTTCTGCAGTAGGATTCAAATTTTTAAACTCAACAGTATCCAAGTTCAAGTTCTTATGATCAAACTTATCTAGCACTTGTTGCTTAATGAGGTCACTTAATATTTTTAAATCAACCACATAACCTGTTTCAGGATTAATTTCTCCTGTAACCTGAACAATTAATTCATAGTTATGTCCATGATAATTGTCATTATTACAAAGACCAAAAACTGCCTTGTTTTCAGCTGCAGTCCATGAAGGGTTATTCAATCTATGCGCCGCATTAAAATGTTCTTTTCTAAAAACGGTTACTCTATTGTGGTTCATTCAATTGTTTTATTCAACAGCAGTATGCACACCAACATACAATTGTTATCCCTTTTAAATTAATCTAAGATTCAGTTCTTATTCGCAAAACACTGTTTCAGAAGTGTGCTGATCAAGTGGCTTTGCAAAACCAATATTATAATAACGCCTAAGCGATTCTTTTGTTCAAAAAAAATTATCCCCCAAAATATTCCACGTAAATGCGGGGTGTTTCGTATAACTTAATACAATGAAGCTCAACTGTTTGAGGCAAATTTGGTGCCAATTCCTTCCAAATGGCAATGGCCAGATTTTCGGTACTGCACATCTGCCCATTTAAAAAAGGAACGTCTAAATTTAGGTTTTTGTGATCTAAATGATCTATTACACGTTGTTTTATTAATTTACTCAACTCTTTTACATCAAATAAGAAGCCAGTATCTGGGTTAGGATGCCCTTTAATGGTTACATAAAGGTCATAATTATGCCCATGCCAGTTCTCGTTAGCACAAACCCCAAAAACAGCCTCATTCTGCTCTTTAGACCAATTATTGTTGTACAATTTGTGGGCTGCATTAAAATGTTCTAATCTGGTTAGGTATACCATTCCTCGGGGATATTTTTGCAAAGGTACAAAAACTAAGAAAGTTGACCGTTTTTCATCAACTTTACATCTATGAAAGTAGTTATTACTGCAGCAACCGTAGGTGAATGGATGCCTGCCTTTGCATCAATTAACAATCTGTATACCGAAAAAAGTAGCAGGTTTAAGGTACAATTTTACCAGTCGGGGGTAGGTATGCTGGCTAGTTCAGTAGCATTAACCAGATTGGCCATAGAGGATAAACCCGATTTAATTATTCAAATAGGGATTGCAGGTAGCTTTAAACAATCCACTCAATTGGGCAAAGTGGTAGTAATCGATGAAGAAATATTGGGAGATACGGGTGTGGAAGAAAATGGTGCATGGAAAGATATATTTGATTTGAAACTAGAAAAAAGCAATTACCATCCCTTTGAAAAAAGAAAACTACCCAACCCTTGGTTAAAGAAGTTTAATCTGTTGAAATTACCAGAACTCAATGCAATTACTGTTAATCAAATAAGTACTGATGCAAAGAGGATTAAACAATTACAAAAAAAATACAAACCCGATGTAGAAAGTATGGAAGGAGCTGCTTTGCACTATATAGGCAGAGAAATGGGTATACCTTTTATTCAAATCAGGGCTATTTCTAATTTAGTTGGGGAACGAGATAAATCAAAATGGTTATTGAAAGCATCTATTGATAATTTAAATAAAACAGTACTGCAATATATTGATGCACTGTATAAAATTAAATAGGGTTAACATTTCATTGAACAGTAACATTAAAACGGATCATATATATACACTCTACAAATTAAACCACTTCAACAATTCATTGTTTATAATTTATACGAATGAAATTCTCACTTGCATTTTCTCCTTGCCCCAATGATACTTTTATTTTTGACGCATTGGTGAATCAAAAAATTGATACAGAAGGAATCAACTTTGAGGTTCATTTAGAAGACGTGCAAACCCTTAATGAGTGGGCTATTCAAGGAAAAATGGATATTACTAAAATCAGTTACGGCGTATATAATTTAGTAAATAAGCAATATCAATTGTTACACAGTGGAGGGGCCCTTGGTAAAGGAGTTGGGCCATTGTTAATTAGTAAATCGACCCCAATTTTCAATGATGAAATGCTAGTGGCCATCCCAGGAAAAAATACTACTGCACATGTATTATTTTCATTGGCTTATCCCCATGCAAAGAATAAAGTATTTAAAGTATTTCATGAAATAGAAGCTGCTGTTTTATCGGGTGAGGTAGATGCTGGCGTTATCATTCATGAGAATAGATTTACTTACCAAGAAAAAGGATTAATTAAAATAATGGACCTAGGTGCATATTGGGAAGAAACTCAAAAAGTACCCATTCCATTGGGAGGAATCATCGCCAAAAAATCAATTGACCCTACCACCATTGCAAAAATAGATCAGCTCATTAAAAAGAGTATTGAATACGCTTTTGAACACTACCCCCAAATAGCTCCTTATGTGCGTGAGCATTCACAAGAAATGAGCGAGCAGGTAATGCGGCAGCATATAGACTTATATGTAAACAATTACTCCCTTAATTTAGGTGCAGAC
This sequence comes from Chitinophagaceae bacterium, assembly GCA_008080615.1. GTDB lineage: Bacteria > Bacteroidota > Bacteroidia > Chitinophagales > Chitinophagaceae > Sediminibacterium. The sequence continues at coordinate 12,607 of VIKJ01000001.1, forward strand.
GGATTGAAAGCGGTAGAAGTATTGATGCAAACAATAGAGCGCTTATAAACCTCTAAGCGCATATTAGAAATGAAACCTTTAGCCCAGGAGCGCGATTGAAATATATTAGACATCAAGCAAGGATTGAAAAACGAAACCTTTAGCCCAGGAGCGCGATTAGCATTTTCACAAAAAACTTTAGCCCAGGAGCAAGATTGAAATATATTAGTCATCAAGCAAGGATTGAAAAAACGAAACATTTAGCCGAGGAGCGCGCTTAGCATTTTCACAAGAAAGAATTGAGCCAATTGTATAATCAGTAATGTGAGTAATGAGCGGAATAAAAAATGAAACCTTTAGCGCAGGAGCGAGATTAGCATTTTCGGAAGAAAATGCTGCGACTGGGGTGTAGTTGAATTTTTTATTCCGCTCAAGACAACTAAAATATTTATTTCAATATAGAAAATGCTGCGACGAGGGTGTAGTTGAGTTTTTTTAATCCTTGCGGAAATCTATAGGTTTAGTTGAGTATTTTAATCCGCGCTAAAACCCAGTGTCAATTATTTTTTGGTGAAATGCTGCGACTGTTCTGCAGCTATTGTTTCAACGCTTTTGCATAAACTTCTAATACGCGCTTTCTCGCCAATTCATGAGCTACAATAGGTTTGGGGTAACTGAATTCTTGAAATTCTGGCACCCATTTCCGAATGTATTTTAAGTCTTTATCGAATTTCTCTGTTTGCAAATAAGGATTGAATACCCTGAAATAAGGAGCCGCATCACATCCACTGCTACTAGCCCATTGCCATCCTCCATTATTGGCAGCCAAATCAAAATCCAATAGTTTCTGTGCAAAGTAGGCTTCCCCCCACCTCCAATCAATCAATAAATGTTTCGTTAAGAAAGAAGCAACAATCATCCTCACTCTATTGTGCATAAATCCAGTAGTATTCAATTCACGCATACCTGCATCTACTATAGGATAACCTGTATTGCCTTCGCACCAACACTTAAATTCTTCTTCATTGTTTCGCCATTCAATTCTGTCATATTCAGGTTTAAAGGAAGCGCCATTCCCTAATTTAGGGTAGTGCCAAAGAATGGTATGGTAAAAATCTCTCCAGATTAATTCATTTAAATAGGTTTCATTTAACTCCTTTGCTCTTTTTGCCAAAGCACGAATACTGATAGTTCCAAATCGAAGATGAACACCCATTTTAGAAGTACCATTTTCTAATCCTGGAAAATCACGATTACTGGTATAATTTTCAATGATGACTTCTGTTATTTTTTTAGAAGGAAAGGGGTCACTTGAATCTTTAAAGCCTATCGATTGTAAAGAAGGAATGGGAAAAGGTTTTTGCTGAAGAAAATGTTTGAAATATTTTTCAGTTGAAAATGCAGTTAAGTGATCTGCTGTTAATTTGGATTTCCACTTTCTTGAATAAGGTGTAAAAACTGTATATGGCTTACCATCGTCTTTAACTACTTCGGACTTTTCAAAAATTACTTGGTCTTTGAATGTTTGCATAGTTGTTCCATGCGCAGCAAGCAATGCTTCTATTTGTGTATCCCGCTCTCTTGCATAGGGTTCATAATCATGGTTTAAAAAAACGGTATCTACTTTGTACTTGGTTAATAGTTGTTTAAATACTTCTTGTGGTTTACCATAGTACACTTCCAAGCTAGAACCCAACTGTTCCAATTCTGTTTGCATTTCAGTAATAGCAGCATGAATAAAAGCTACCCTACGATCAGATTGATCCTCCAGCTTATCTAAAATATTTTTATCAAAAATGAATATAGGAACCACAGGCATGCCCGCACGCAATGCATGATATAAGCCTGCATTGTCTTGTAATCGTATATCCCTTCTAAACCAAAATAGATGAACCTTAGTAAGCATTTGGTGGTTTTAAATTATTACAAGTTAACAAGTAAATTGTTGGTGAAGTTCCCACAAATAAAAATCCCGTTCTGAACATGCCAGAACGGGATTTAAAATAGGTATTAGAAATTAGTTCATTTCACGAACTCTGAATTCAACTCTTCTGTTTTCAGCTCTACCTTTTGCAGTTTTATTGTCTGCAATAGGAGATTCACTACCATGACCATCTGTTAACAATCTGTCTGCAGCAATTTTCTTACTGAACAAATATGCTTTAACTGAATTGGCTCTCTTTAAAGACAATGGTTTGTTGATTTTATCAGATCCAGTATTATCAGTATATCCGTCTACATATAATTTCAATGAAGGATACTCATTCAATGCTTTTAATACTTTGTTTAATTCAACTTTAGATGATTTAGTTAACACGGCACTACCTGTAATAAACAATACTTTTTTATTGTCGAAATTGTATTGTTTTTTCAATTCAGGACAACCATTGTTATCAGCTGCACCTTTGATAGTAGGACACTTATCTTCTTCATCATTTACGCCATCGCCATCTGTATCAGGAATAGGACAACCTTGGTAACGAGCTAAGCCAGCAACTGTAGGACACTTATCTTCTTCATCATTAACTCCGTCTTTATCAGTATCTGGAATAGGACAACCTTGGTATTTAACCAATCCTGCAACAGTAGGACATTTGTCTTGTTCATCATTGATACCATCTTTATCCGTATCAGGAATAGGGCAGCCTTGGTACTTTGCTAAACCTTTAACTGTAGGGCACTTATCATTGTCATCAATGATACCATCACCATCTGTATCTTTTGGAACAACAACAACTGGTGCTGGTGGAGGCGGTGGAGGTGGAGGCACAACAGCCTTTTTCTCGTACAACTTCACTTTAAGACCAAGTTGAAAGCCATTGTTATAAAATCCGATATTGCCTTTATTGGCATTAGGATTGGTAGCATTTTTTAAGTCGGAGATACCATAGATATAACGACCATATACTTGTACTAAGCTATGTGGAAAAAGTTCAACTCCTGCTGAGATAGCCGTACTGATAGAAATGTATTGACTTTTAAAATAAACAGTTGATCCTTCGTTTTTTAGCTTGTTAGCAAAATCAATTTGTGGACCAAATATGAAAGACATATTTTTTAATGCTTCATATTTAAACAACAATGGAACTGACTGATATTGAATAGTACCATCAAACTGACCCAATGGATTGTGGTTTCCAACATATTTTAAAACAGACCACTGACCCTGAGGTTCAAATGACCATTTTTGAGATAAAGGAATGTTTAACCAAACTCCACCAGCATAACCTACCCCAGTTTTGTAATCTCTACCTTGAGGATTGGTTACCCTAAATTTGGTAAAGTTCCCTGCTCCTAAAATACCAGCACTAATGCCTGGTTTGGTTTTCGCTTTTTGGGCATATGTGTATGCTCCAAAAGCACATAAAGCTGCTAAAAGCAGAACTAATTTTTGTGGTTTCATGTAAATAAATTTTAATCGATTGCTTTAAAAAAGGACTTATTAGGGGGGGCTAAGTCTCATAATCGGGATAAAATTAAGGATTTCAGCCAATATATATATAAAATTTACCTTAACTTATGTAATTTCTTTAAAGATTTTTGCAGTAAGTAAGCTTGTAAACTGAACATTTTCCAGTTGCTTTACCCATCTTATTCCATAAATCGCATTGGTTAGAAATATTTCTGAAGCCTGTAATAATTCTGCAGGAGCAATAGATGTTTCTCGCACTTCATAACCCAAATGATTCAATTGATTTAGTAAATGCCTGCGCATTACCCCTGCTACAGCAGCATCTGATAAAGGAGGTGTTTTAATAAACCCATCTTTAACCATGAATACATTTGCAATAGTAGCATCTGCAATATTTCCATCTGCATTTAATAATATGGCATCATTCAAGTTTTGCTCTTTTGCCCAGATGGCAGCCATCACATAGGGCAAATAATTATTGCTTTTGATGGATGAAAAATGATCGGCCGATTTTACAGATAGCCTATAAATATCAATATCCAAGCCATTTTCATTCAATTGATTATTTGACTCATTTAAATCCCAGGATTGTATAAG
>VIKJ01000001.1:16646-56914 GCA_008080615.1 Chitinophagaceae bacterium
CTGGCCAAAGTATGATGCTGATTTTTTTTAACCAGTTCTTGAATGGCCTGTACAATATATTCAGCTGTAAAATAGGTGGGTGGTTTAAATTTCAAGAGTTCTAGTGAATGAAAAAGCCTTTCAAGATGAAGTTGCTGCAACATCACTTGGCCATTTTTCCATTTCATGGTTTCAAAAAATCCATCCCCATACCTGAAAGAACGGTTATCAGGAGAAATTAACAATTTATCGGAACGAAGGAATTTACCATCATGAAAAAGAAATAAGGCCTTTGGCATAGCTACAAAGATAGAATGAAGGTAAATTCGCTAATAGAAATTATTTATATGAAAATAAGCCAGGTTATACAATTTTTAGAAACAAAAGCCCCTCTTGCATATCAAGAACAATATGATAATAGTGGGTTATTAACTGGCAATGCGCAAAACGAATGCGCTGGCATTATTTGTACACTCGACGCAACAGTTGAAGTAATTCGAGAGGCAAAAGAAAGGGGCTGTAATTTGGTGGTTGCCCATCACCCAATCGTTTTCAAAGGACTCACTAAAATCACTGGAAAGAATTATGTAGAACAAGCTTTGATTGAAGCAATCAAAAATGATATTGCCATTTATGCCATCCACACCAATTTAGATAATATGGCCGATGGGGTAAATTTTGCTATCGCCGAGAAAATGGGCCTAATCAACACCCGTATATTGGTTCCAAAAAGAAATGAGTTGATTAAGCTGATCACGTTTGCGCCAACTGCAGTTGCAGAAAAAGTTCGCCAAGCATTATTCAATGCGGGGGCTGGAAATATTGGCGAATACAGTGAAACCAGCTTTAATACTGATGGGTTGGGTACTTACAAAGGCTCAGCAATATCTAACCCAACCATTGGCAAACCCGGAGTAAAACAGGTTGAGCCAGAAACCAGAATTGAAGTGATTTTACCCAGCTATTTGCAACAAACCGTATTAAATGCCCTTTTCGAAGCCCATATTTACGAAGAAGTGGCCTATGATCTGGTACCCTTATTAAACGAAAATCGATTAATTGGTAGCGGCATGATTGGCGAGTTGCCAACAGAAATGGCTGAAACTGCTTTTTTAAGTCTTTTGAAGGAAAAATTTGGTCTTTCTGTAATAAAACATACCCCATTATTGGGGAAACATATTAAAAAAATTGCCCTTTGTGGGGGTGCAGGCAGCTTTTTAATACCCCATGCAAGGGCTGCTGGGGCTGATTTTTACGTTAGTTCGGATATCAAATACCATGAATTTTTTGATGCTGAAAACCAACTGGTAGTGGCTGATATTGGGCATTGGGAAAGTGAACAATACACTACCCACCTGCTTTTTGCGCTTTTAACCGCTAAATTCCCTAACTTTGCCGTCCTTAAAACGGCGATTAATACCAATCCGGTACGCTATTTTTTAGGGTAATCTCAAACTACAAACTATATATGGCATCTGTAAAAGATTTCTCGGTTGAAGAAAAATTGGTAAACCTACTGCGTTTACAAAAGATCGATAGTAAGTTAGATGAAATTCAAATTCTAAAAGGTGAGCTTCCTATGGAAGTAAGTGATTTGGAAGATGAAATTCAAGGTTTAACAAGTCGCCAAACTCGTATTGAAGAAGAAATCAATGGTATCAGCGAATTCATTGAAGGCAAGAAAAATGCCATCAAAGATAGCGAGGCCATGATTGCTAAATACGAAAAGCAAAGTGACAATGTAAAGAACAATCGTGAGTTCGAAGCAATCAATAAGGAAGTAGAAATGCAGCAGCTAGAAGTTAAACTAGCCGAGAAGCATATCCGTGATGCAAACGAAGAATTAACTGAAAAAGTAAAAGCACTAGAAATTGCTAAGAAGCAAGTTGGGATTAAAGAAGGTGTTTTGAATCATAAGAAAGGCGAATTAGAAAAAATTATCGCTGATACAGAAAAGGAAGAAAACGCATTGAACAAAGTAAGTGCAGATGCTCGTGCCCATATTGATGAGCGTTTAATTTACAGTTATGACCGTATTCGTAAGAGTTATAGAAACGGATTAGCTGTTGTTCCTGTTGAGCGTGATGCTTGTGGCGGATGTTTCAATTCAATCCCTCCTCAACGTCAAAGTGAAATTCGCTTGCACAAAAAAATCATCGTATGTGAAAACTGCGGAAGAATTTTAGTGGATTCAGATTTGAATGATACTGTTGAAGCAAAATAATATCACAAAAAATTACCAATACAAAGGGTAGTCATATGGCTACCCTTTCTTATTTTCGGGCCGTGATGAAGCAAATATTTTTGTTGTTTGGTTGGATGCTGATTGCGGTAACCTGCATTGGGCAAAAAGTATTTGATTTCAATACAACCTGCATATTGGGCTATCAAGAAATTAGCAAGCTCAAAATAAAATCAGGCATCCAGTTTATAGACAAAGCAAAGCAACAAAATCCACAAAATCTTATACCTGTATTATTAGAGAGTTATAGTGATTTCTACACCCTTTTTTTAAATGAGGATCCTACAGATTACGAAGCCTTATATCCACATTTTCAACAAAGAATAGATCAATTACAAGAAGGCCCAAAATCTTCTCCATTCTATTTGTATTCACAAGCCATTTTAAGAATCCAGCGTGCCGGAGTATCTGTAAAATTTGGGCACTTATGGGATGCTGGTTGGGATTTTAGAAAGGCCTACTTATTGCTAAAAGAAAATAAAAAACAATTTCCAACATTCACGCCCAACGATTTAATGTACGGAACCTTACAGGCCGTTCTTGGAACTACCCCAAAAGGTTATAAATGGTTAATTAATATATTGGGAATGAAGGGCTCTCTTACCGAAGGGATGAAACTAGTGAAGAGCTTTGCTTACAGCAATGACCCATGGGCAAAAATATTTTTTAATGACGCCGCTATCATTTACCCATACCTCCAATTCTTTTTTGAAAATAAAAAAGAAGAAGCATTGGCATTTACCCAGCAAAAAAAAATAGACCTAATTAATAATCATTTGCAAGCCTATATGGCCAGTAATTTGGCATTAAATATTAAACAAATAGAACTGTCTAAATCCATAATTCAAAATAGAAACAAATCGGATGAATATTTAAAAGTGAGTGTTTGGGATTTTGAAATGGGTTATGCAAAATTGTATCATTTAGAATTAACAGAAGCTAAGCAATACTTTGAACAATTCACCCAGCAATTCAAGGGCAGGTTTTATGTTAAAGATGTTTATCAAAAAATAAGTTGGATATATTATTTACAAGGCAATTTTAAGCAGGCGGAAGAAAGCCGCAAGTTGGTTATCAAAAAAGGAGCTACAGATGCTGATGCAGACAAAAAAGCATTGAAAGATGCCAAAGCCCTCATTTGGCCCAATCCATTGTTATTGAAAGCCAGATTATTAAATGATGGGGGCTATCATACAGAAGCCTATAAATTATTAGCTGGCAAAACAGAATATGATTTTGAAAAGGAAGCAGATAAATTAGAATTTGCATACCGAGCAGCAAGAATTTACGATGATTTGGGTAAAACGGATGAAGCCATTAAAGCGTACCTGATTACCATAAGGATAGGAAGCAACCGAAAGGAATATTTTGCTGCTCGAGCGGCCGTTCAAATTGCTCAGATTTATGAAGCCAGGGGTCAAAAAAGTTTGGCCATTCAGTATTATCAAAAATGCTTAGAAATGGAAGACCACGATTATAAAGATTCTTTAGATCAACGGGCAAAATCGGGCATCGCCAGATGTAAGGGAGAATAAGTAATAGAAAAAAGTCTGCTAATTGTATACAGAAGCTTTACTAACTTGCCCCTATAAAGAAAATCGTAAACCAACAAATTTTTAAAAGCAGTGCTGCGTAAACTCATCATACAGAACTATGCCATTATAGATGAAATCACTATTGATTTTTCTCAGCAGTTAAATATCATAACAGGAGAAACTGGCGCAGGTAAAAGTATTTTGATGGGCGCATTGAGTTTAATATTAGGTGAAAGAGCAGATAGTTCCGTTTTAGTGAACAATCAAAAAAAATGTTTTATAGAAGGCTATTTTAAAGCAGATCATAAAGCGGAAGTAATAGACTATTTAAAATTGCAAGAATTAGATATAGATGAAGATTTGGTGTTAAGAAGAGAAATTGCTACAAATGGAAAATCGAGGGCTTTTATTAATGATACACCGGCAACTTTACAGCAATTAAAACATTTAGCAGGATTATTGGTAGACCTCCATCAGCAATTTGATACATTAGAACTAGGAGATAGTGATTTTCAAAGACAAGTGATTGACGCACTTGCAGGCAATGAAGCAACGCTTTTATCTTACAGAACAGTTTATTTTAACTGGCAGCATATAACGAAAGAACTACAATCATTAAAAGAAGCCAAAGCTGCTTTTTTAAAAGAATTCGACTATCATCAGTTTTTATTCAATGAATTAGAAGAACTGAATTTAAAAGAGCATGAACTAGAAGAGTTAGAAGTAGAACTTAAAATGCTCAGCAATGCAGAAGGAATTAAAACCAATATAGATCTGGTTCAAAATAGTTTACACAATTCTGAACAGCCCATTGTTGGCCAGTTAAAACAATTGGGCAATCACTTGAATGCATTTGCAGCCTTACACCAAGAGCTTCCCGAATTGGTTGCAAGAATGAAAGCAACGCAGGTAGAATTACAAGATATTGCAGATGAGCTAGAAAAAATTAGCACCCATATTCAGTTTGATGAAAAGAGAATAGAATGGATCAATCAGCGAATGAGTGATGGCTACAAACTAGTAAAAAAACATGGTGTTCAAAATAGCCATGATTTAATTCTTGGCATGCCCAATGCCAAAATACAAACACGCTTATTGCCTACTTCACTTCAAGAATATGGCAAGGAACAAATAGACCTTTTATTTGATGCCAACAATAGCAATCGTTTTGAACCAATTAGAAAAGTAGCTAGTGGTGGTGAATTGAGCAGACTTATGCTTTGTATAAAATCACTGGTAGCAGAATCGATTGATTTGCCCACCCTTATTTTTGATGAAATAGATACAGGTATTTCTGGTGAAGCTGCCAAACAGGTTGGATTGATTATGCAAAAGATGGCTGCCCAACGTCAAATTATCTGTATTACCCACCAACCACAAATAGCAGGTAAAGCCAATGCCCATTTTTATGTGTATAAAGAAAAGAAAGGCGAAATGGTTAAAACCACTATTCGATTATTAGACAATGATGAACGAATAAAAGCCATTGCCAGCATGTTGAGCGGAGAAAAGCCCACAACTGCAGCTATGGAGAACGCTCGGGAAATGATGAATTGAGAATGGTTATTCGTATATTCGGCACTTCAAATTATGGTGTTAATTTAACTAACTAACGAATAAAAACATTTGTATGGCTTACAATTTACTAAAAGGGAAACGTGGTATAATTACCGGTGCTTTGGATGAAAATTCTATTGCATGGAAAGTAGCAGAAAAAGCACACGAAGAAGGTGCCATATTTGTTTTAACCAATGCGCCTATTGCCATGCGTATGGGAGAAATTAATAAGCTAGCAGAAAAAACGGGCTCTCAAATTATTCCTGCTGACGCAACTAATGTAGATGAATTAACCAATTTGTTTACTCAGTCTCAAGAAGTATTGGGAGGTAAATTAGATTTCGTTTTACATTCTATTGGTATGAGCGTAAACATTCGCAAAAAAATTCCTTACACAGAATCTAATTATGAATATTTTATGAAAGGCATAGATGTATCTGCAATGTCATTTCATAAAATGCTGGCCGTTGCAAAAAAATTAGATGCGATTAATGAGTGGGGCAGCGTTGTTGCATTAACCTATATGGCAGCACAGCGTACTTTTCCATTTTATACAGATATGGCAGATATCAAATCTATGCTAGAATCTATTGCCAGGAGTTTTGGTTATCATTATGGATTAGAGAAAAAAGTAAGAATCAATACCGTTTCTCAATCTCCTACCAAAACTACTGCAGGTACTGGTATCAAAGGCTTTGGAGACTTTTACGATTTTGCCAATGCTATTGCTCCTTTGGGTAATGCTAGTGCAGAAGATTGCGCCAACTATTGTATTACTTTATTCTCCGATTTAACCAGGATGGTAACCATGCAAAATTTATTTCATGATGGCGGATATTCTACCACAGGAGTAAGTATGGATGTGATGGAAAAATTAGGTATCGCCAATCAAGAATAACCCAACTCATTTTTTAAAACTGTAATATGAATTTAGTAGAACTGTTAGGTTATTTTGGCGCATTCTTAAGTGCCATTACTTTCATACCACAAGTATGGCAGGCTTGGAAAACTAAAAGCGTGGGAGACTTGAGTATTTGGATGATACTGATTGTAATCACCAGTTGTGTTGTATGGCTGGTTTACGCAGTGAATGTAAAAAGTGGGCCAGTGCTCGCTGCCAATTTAATCGTATTGGCTTTGTCTTTAGTACTGTTTTATTTTAAATTAACTTTTAAAAAGCAAGATTAATACATACCCTATTATACACAGCAAAAAGCCTCGATACAATCGGGGCTTTTTTATTCAATGCTAATGTTTACATTATTGGTTGATCAATGAATGCAACAATAGATTTAATTAATATTCGTCTTCATTAAACATGAAGTCTTCCTGGCTTGGATAGTCGGGCCAGATGTCTTCAATACTTTCATACACTTCTCCCTCGTCGTCTAGCTCCTGCAGATTTTCAACTACTTCCAGCGGTGCACCGCTTCTAATTGAATAATCGATTAACTCATCCTTGGTAGCAGGCCAGGGAGCTTCTTCTAAATAACTTGCTAATTCTAAAGTCCAAAACATAGTTTCCGATTATTTTTTGCAAAAGTAACCGTATAAATGATATCACCAAATGAGCGTTTACCCTTTGTGCAAAGAAATGTTTAAAAAATGCCTATTTAGGAGCATGGTTTTGTAGGTTTGTGGAGATAATCTTAGCAAATAAATGCTCAAAGCAGAAAAAATAACCCGAAAATTTGGTGAAGTTCAAGTACTCAAGGGGGTAGATTTAACCATTCAAACAGGAGAAATTGTAAGTATTGTGGGTTCATCAGGGGCCGGTAAAAGTACTTTACTACATATTTTAGGTACCCTAGACAGGCCCGATTCGGGAAAAATTTGGTTGAATGACCAAGAAATAGGATTGCTTTCTGCTAAAAAATTGGCAGCTTTTCGCAATCAACAAATTGGCTTTATTTTCCAATTTCACCATTTGCTACCAGAGTTTGATGCGTTGGAAAATGTTTCTATACCCGGATGGATAGCAGGAACATCTAAAACAGCAATTAAAGAACGCGCCCACCATTTATTGGATACGCTAGGGTTATCTCACAGAATGCATCATAAACCCCAGGAGCTATCGGGTGGAGAACAGCAAAGAGTAGCTGTTGCCAGGGCTTTAATTAATCAACCCCAGATTGTTTTTGCCGATGAGCCAACAGGCAACCTCGATAGCCAAAATGCCAGAGAATTGCACCAGCTTTTTTTACAGTTAAATAAAGAAACAGGTACTTCCTTTTTAATTGTTACACATAACGAAGAATTGGCTGCACTTTGTGGTAGAACCTTGCATATGAAAGATGGGTTAATGCTTTAAACGCGGGGCTTCCAAGGAATTTCAGGCACATTTAATTGATGGCTGAAAAAACGAGACAATACAAATAAATAATCGCTGAGTCTATTGAGGTATTTAATCACCAACGGCTCTACAAAAATATCTTGTTCTTGCATGTTAACACAACAGCGTTCTGCCCTCCTGCAAACACAACGAGCAATATGGGTTTGTGAAACAGCTAAATGTCCGCCAGGTAGTACAAAGAACTTCATAGGCGCTAACACATCATTCATATGATCTATCTCCCGCTCTAATAAAGTAATATCTTCTTCTTTTAAATCGGGAATCTTCATGAGGGGCTCTTTTTCTGGATCGCAAGCCAATGAAGAGCCAACCGTAAATAAGCGGTCTTGAATTTCTTTTAAAATGACTTTACTGTTTGCATCACCAGCATAATCGCCCACAACGCCAATCCAAGAATTGAGTTCATCTACTGTACCATAGGTATCTATGCGAATATGACTTTTGGGAACCTTGGTTCCGCCAATAAGAGAGGTTTTGCCTAAATCGCCTGTTTTGGTATAAATTTTTGTAGCCATTTTAAATTTCTTGTAATGAGTACAAAACTAAACCAGAAAAGTTCAACAGAACGCTAAGCAGGATGATTTAAATATTGCTCTTTGGTTTTATCAGTTTCAACTAAACCATCCCTTAAACGAACAACTCGATGAGCATAAGCTGCAATATCTTCTTCATGGGTTACCAACACTACAGTATTGCCCGCTTCTTGAATTTTACCAAATATCTGCATTACATCTACTGAAGTTTTAGAATCAAGGTTACCGGTTGGTTCATCCGCCAATAAAATAGAAGGATTGTTTACCAATGCTCGTGCAATGGCTACCCGTTGAATTTGACCCCCGCTCAACTCATTCGATTTATGGTGACTACGATCTGCCAAACCCACTTTTTTTAGTGCTTCCATAGAACGCTCAATACGTTCTTTTTTAGAAACACCTGCATAAATCAATGGCAAGGCCACATTTTCTGCAGCAGTTAAACGAGGTAATAAATTAAACTGTTGAAATACAAATCCTATTTCGGTATTTCTAACTTCTGCCAAATCATCATCAGGCATTTTACTTACATCCTTACCATTTAGGATGTATCTTCCACCAGTAGGAGAATCTAGGCAACCCAAGATATTCATGAGTGTACTCTTACCACTACCTGATGGCCCCATCAATGCCACATATTCATTGCGAAAAATATCTAAAGAAATTCCTTTCAATACAGTAATAGCTTGGCTACCCATGTAGTAGTCTTTCATGATATTGTCTAAATGTATAATTGATTCATTATTGGCCATAGTATAAATTATTTTTTTATTACAGTAGGTACTTTAAAATAGGTTCCATCAGAAAGAGGTGCATTACGCATTGCCATATCTCTTGCAATTGACCCTGTTGGTTCATCTGCACGCCAAACATTGGCAGTGTCGCTCATAAACAGCAGGGGCTCCACTCCTGTTGTATTTAGTTCAGACAATTTCTCAATAAACCCTACCATGCTGGCTAGTTCTAACCGAATGGCTTCTTTCTTATCCTCCTCAAATTCTAATCGAGCTAGATGCGCCAGATGGTTGATCATTTTAGGGGTAATTTCCATATGGAACAAAAATAGCAGAAAGCATTTCAATATTGGGCTACTAAATTTTAAAAGGCAATTAAACAAAAGCAGCGGTTATTAGGCAATTTGTTCAACAAAATGGGCTAATTTTTGAATATTAACATTGTGTGAAGATTTATTTTTGAACAGAATGCTGAATTAGCTGTAAATTGATAGTACAAAATCCCCCCCGATTATGCTAGTATATATCCTATTAGCTGTTTATCTGATTTGCTTATACATGGCATACAGAGGCGCAGCTGTATCTGAGGAATAACCCCCCTCTAAAAAACATTATTTAAAATCAAACTTTCTACCATAAAAGTTTGATTTTTTTTTGGTCTATTATCTTATCTTCGATGAAAATAGTTGCATAACTAACTATTTTTGCCATTCAATCTAACTACGTATAAATTGATACAAATGCAACGTTCTATTAAAAAAGTAGCGGTTTTAGGAAGTGGAGTAATGGGCTCTAGGATTGCCTGTCATTTTGCAGGCATTGGACTGCCCGTATTATTACTAGATATGGTTCCTGCCACCGCAAAGGAAAGCACTAAACCAGCAGAAAGGAATAAATTAGTGAATGACGCATTACAAGCTGCTATTAAGAGCAACCCCTCTCCTGTTTTTACCAAACAAGTAGTGAACAAAATTAAAACAGGCAATTTTGATGATAACTTAAAAGAGATTGCCAGTTGCGATTGGATCATAGAAGTTGTTGTAGAAAGATTGGATATTAAACAACTGATTTACGAAAAAGTAGAGCAGTTTAGAACACCCGGCACTTTAATTACTTCGAATACTTCTGGAATACCCATTCATTTAATGGCCGAAGGAAGATCTGAAGATTTTAAAAAGCATTTTTGCGGAACCCATTTCTTTAACCCACCTAGGTATTTAAGGTTGTTGGAAATTATTCCAACCCCACATACTAGCCCCGAAGTGGTTGATTTTTTAATGCACTACGGAGACCTCCATTTAGGAAAAACAACCGTGTTGTGTAAAGACACGCCTGCTTTTATTGCCAATAGAATTGGAGTATTCAGCATCATGAGTATTTTCCATATCATGGATCAACAAAAATTATCTATTGATGAAATTGATGCACTAACCGGGCCAATCATAGGTCGCCCAAAATCGGCTACATTTAGAACAGCAGATGTGGTAGGAATTGATACGCTAGTAAAAGTAGCAAAGGGAGTTGCAGACAATTGCCCAACTGATGAAGCCAAAACTATATTCACCATTCCAGCATGGTTAGAAAAAATTATTGCGAATAATTGGCTGGGAGATAAAACAGGTCAGGGATTCTTTAAAAAAACCAAGTCGGCAGCAGGCAAAGAAATTCTTACACTAAACCTTGGTACCATGGAATATGGTGCAAGGGTTAAACCAAAGTTTGCCAGCATTGAAGCAGCTAAACCTGTTGAAGATTTAAAGCAGCGTATTAAAATGCTAAGCGGCGCTACGGATAAGGCTGGTGATTTTTACAGAGCATTTCACTTTTCATTGTTTTCATATATCTCTTTTAGAATACCAGAAATTAGTGATGAGATTTATCGTTTAGATGACGCCATGATGGCTGGATTTGGTTGGGAAATTGGGGCATTTGAAAGTTGGGACACAGTAGGTTTTGCCAAAACAGTAGAAGCCATGAAAACGGCTGGTATTGAAGTTGCTCCATGGATACATGAAATGCTAGCTGCAGGAATTACTCAATTCTATAAAGTAGAAAATGGTAAGCGCATGTATTATGATGTTGCTACCAAAACTTATAAAGTAATTCCTGGTGGAGAATCATTCTTGATCTTAAAAAATCACCATGACAAACTAGTATGGAAAAACTCCGCTTGCAAAATGACGGATATTGGTGATGGTGTTGCAGGTTTTGAATGGAGCACAAAAATGAATAGCATTGGCGGAGAAGTATTAGAAGGATTAAATAAAGCCATCGGTATTGCTGAGAATCAATTTAAAGGATTGGTGATTGCCAATGATGGACCCAATTTTAGTGCTGGTGCCAATGTTGGAATGATCTTTATGTTGGCCATAGAACAAGAGTATGATGAGTTAGATATGGCCATCAGAATGTTTCAAAATAGCATGATGCGTTTGCGTTATTCATCTATTCCTGTAGTTACAGCCCCTCATGGCTTAGCATTGGGAGGTGGTTGTGAAATAAACCTGCATGCAGACAAAGTATGTGCTGCTGCAGAAACCTATATAGGATTGGTTGAATTGGGCGTTGGACTGATACCTGGTGGTGGTGGTACTAAAGAATTTGCTTTAAGAGCCGGAGATGAATTACATGACGACGAACCAGAAACCAACACATTAAAAAAACGATTTTTTGCCATTGCTACTGCTAACCTGGGCAAGATGAAGTAGTGATGAATATTGGCAGAAGAATAGCAGAAGCTAAAAAAAGTGTACTTGAATTGCATGAGCAGGGCTATAATATACCAGCTGCACGCAATGATGTAAAAGTAGTAGGACGTGCAGGATTAGGCGCAATGCTTGCAGGCATTAATGGGATGTGGCGTGGTGGATACGCAACAGATCACGACGCATTAGTGGCACGCAAATTGGCCTATGTAATGTGTGGTGGAGATTTGAGCGAACAAAGTTTAGTGAGCGAACAATACCTATTAGATTTAGAAAGGGAGGCATTCTTAAGCCTTTGCGGTGAAAAGAAAACCCTTGAAAGAATTCAAAGTGTATTGAAAAGTGGCAGACCTATTCGCAATTAACGAATACTGTATATAATCCAGTTATTGGTTTCAAAAACCCTGTAGGTAGATAGCTTCAGTCTTTCCTTCATGATGCCAATATTATAGGCATTTAATACGGTAAAGTTGTGCAAGCGATTGTTTCTTTTTGCCACCACAATATATTGTGCTGTAAGTACAGGATTCTCAATAACTGTAACAAAGCTTTTTTGCATTGGCAGCACCAGGCCATCTAAAGTTTGCAAGTGTGCAACTATACCAAAAGCAGAAGCATCATCAATTAATACTGGGGTTTTATTGGTAGCAACTGTTGCCACATAATCTGCAACCTGTTGCAATTCCGAACTCTTTTTTGGTTCAAAAACTTGTTCAACCTTAGTAAGAGAAGATAAAAAATCTTGCTCTTCTTGATCATTGGTTTCATTAAAATAGTAAACACCAGCAAATAAGCTCAAAACGGTTGTACCTACAAGCAATATTGGAGTAAGTTTTTTTCCAAACCTTTCAGCACCAAAAAAAGTAAGTGCCGCTATTCCAATTAAATTAATGATGATATAATATTCTACCGTAAAATAATATTTTACATCTACCAATATAATAGAGAAAAAAATCAACGGTGTTAAAATGGTAAATAGCTCATATAATTTACCTCTGAATAAAATAAGCGAGAGAATAAATAAGGGGGCTAAAAAAACGGTGAATGTTTGAAAAATAATTTGGGTTTGCATGGAAATATTGCTTCCATTTACACCTTCCAAAATGGTATTTAATGCAGTGGTTCCTGTAACGCGCCAGTTGGCATATTGACTAGTTAAAAAATAAGTTGCATCCCCTGCGTGAGCTGCATTGAGCGTTCTGAAAAGGTATACAGCGCCAAGCGGTAACAAGAATAAAATCAAATACAGGGCAACTGTTCTATTGGCTAATTTACGGCGAAGTGACCGATTGTTTAATGCTTGAAAATATTGAAAAACAAAGGGCTCTTCTTTGGATACTTTAATGCCCTCAATAGAAATCAACATTACAAATGGAAAGAAAGAAAGCAACATCCATAGAAAATTAATTTCTGTAAAAATTAGCCCCGTTAAATAAATACTAGCGAGTGACAAATAATAGGTTGTTTGACTTTTATAGTAGTTAAATAAACTTCTGAATAGCATATAAAAAAACAACATAATACCAGCTACGTTTCTACCACTAACCGCAGAAAAAATAAACATTGGATGAAGAAAAAACAAAATAGTAATACAGATGAACAATGTTTTAATTGGTAAATTAGAATCATTAATATCTTTTACCATAAAAAAATACAACACACTCATCATTACAATTGATGTAGCAATAGGAGCAAATAAATAGCCAAAGGGAGAGAAAACAATAGAGCCTATGAAAAATGTACTTGGATAAGTTGTTCCAAGTGTAAGCAATGTATTTTCCTTGTATTCAAAAAGTAATTTTAATTTTTCTGCATAGAACAAACTTTCGGAATGTTCATACCCGCTTCTATGCAATAGCCAAGCCATTATGATATAGTAAAATACCAGCAGCAATGAAACGATTCGTATTTGGCTATTTGATATACGCATTATTCTTTGTTTGCATTTTCAACAGCTGCTACTGCCGCTGCTGCGGATGCCGAATGTGATACTTTTGTTAACCCATGATTGGTTTTTTCCCAATAGAAGGGCTTATAAATCAATTGCCATAATCCTTTATAAGCTGCAATAGAGTGCATCAGCCAATAAAATGGATTCAACATGGCAAATAAAATCAGCTCGTAATACCTTCTTTTAAATACAGCCAACATATTGATGTAAATCATTAAAGTATTCCCAGCTATAAAGTTGAAAATAGAAATATATAAAACCCAGTCGGGGAATAAAATTTTTACCGATTGCAAATCAAAGATTAAATACACTGCATAAAATGAAAGCAATACAGGATACAACAAAAACGTAATAGGCGTAAAGCTTACAAAGAAGTTAAATCCAAAGAAACCCCTCCAACCAATTTTACCTACCAGCTTTACCGGATTACGCATATGTACAAGGGTTGTTTGCATATAGCCTTTAATCCATCTGGAGCGCTGGCGAATCCAGTTAAAAGGTTCATTATTGGCTTCCTCTAATGTGGTACTATTTACTACCCCTACCTTGTATCTTTTTTCAAATACCCTCAACCCCAAATCGGCATCTTCCGTAACGTTAAATGGATCCCATCCGCCCAATTCCCTTAATTTATCTAGTTTAAAGTGATTAGAAGTTCCGCCCAATGGAATAGGTACGTCTAGGGATTGTAATCCAGGCAACATATAGTCGAACCAATAAGAGTATTCCAATGTAAACATACGGGTAAGTACGTTTTCATTTTTATTGAAATAATTTAATGCGCCTTGTAAAACAATATAGTCTTTGGGAAGTTTCCTAAATAAACAAACTACTTTTTTAAGTTGGTCAGAATCGGGTACATCTTCGGCATCATAAATAGTAAGGTATTTACCCTTACAATAGAATAACCCATAGTTACAGGCTTTGGGCTTTGTTTTGGGCATGTGAAAAGGAACCACAATGGTTTCGAAGTTGGCAGGAAAATCTAGATTTCTTACCGCATTGAGGGTTTTATCATCATCCTCTTCAATCAATAATTTAACGTCTAGTTTTCCTCTGGGATAATCTAAACTTCGTAGGTTCCAAATGAGCTTACGAATGAGTTTGTCTTCTTTATATACGGGAAGTAAAATGGTATAAACAGGAAGACTATCATTTTCAATCAACTTTAATTCGGCCTTGGTTACAGTTTCTTGTAATTCATACCTAGAGCCTTTTAAGGCAATGTATAATTTAAATAGAATCGCAAACAAAAAGAAACCGCTAAAAAAGAGGTTGAAGAAAATGAAAATATTTACAAAATTGATGGTTAGTAATGCCAATGATAAGGCAATAAAAAAGAAGATAAAAACCAATTGGGCATCAGTAAACGTAATCAACCCAGAACTATCTGGATCTTTTTTCATCAAACTAAATACCGCTTCTTTTACAAAAAACTCTCCACGCAATTTGTGCACCATCCAAGTAATATCCAAATCGGAAGCAGCTACAAATTTTACTTTTAAATTGAATTTAATTTCGAGTGTACTTTGCAATTTTTCATCCAACGGATCGGCAGCTGCTACAATTAAATTTCCTTTACCATCATTGCGGATGGGTAAAAACAAATAGGCATTCAATTGAATTAAATCACATTGTTCTACAAAGGATTCATCAATTACTTCATTTCTTACATCAATTAACGGAAACCCTGCCCTATCCAAAAAAGACACATAATCTTTTCGGGTAAGAAAGCCAAAGTTCAATGCTGCCTTGATATTGGCATAGTCGAACTCTTCGGCAATCTGCTCTATTTGCTGCAGCTTACCTGTTGTGAACAAGCCCACACCATTTAAGCCATTAAATAATTTCCTGTGATTTTTTCACACGCTTTCTTACAAAGAAGAACGCAGCAATCAACAGGAGCACCAAGCCACCCAGTATAAAAAACTTATAGTTATTCCAAATAATTGCCAAACTGTTTTTATCCCCTCTATAAGTTACAATACCCGAGTTATCTGGCAACTTAAAGAAGAAATTACTCTTACCCTTACTATTGGCCACACATACATTGCTTTCAATAGAAGAATACTGAGATCCAAAGCTTTTGATAACCCCTTCAAAGGCATCACTTACGAGGCTATCTCCTAAAGAAGTAACTACTAAGAAAGTGGTTTGCCCTTGTTTAAATATTTGCGCAATACCACTATTAGCAAAGTCATTGATAGAATAAGAGGTTTGCCCGCTTACATCTTTATACAACTGAAAATCTTTATTAAATTGAACCGGTAGTGAAGTACTAAAGTTCTTAATAAAGGCATCATTTCGATGGGTAAGAACAATGGCATTGTAGTTTCTTAAATCTTCCATAGAAGCTTTATCGGTAGAAACCATTTCAGGAATACTGAGGTAATTAGCTACCACTGTTGTTGTATTCAGTTGCGTAATTAATTGACCCATTGAAGATGCCAATTGAGGAATCAGCGAAGGGCTAACAATAAACTTCAACGCACGCTTGCGGAATTCACCAGGATAGTTAAAGAAATTATAGAATTCATTGGCTTTTTCACCCGAGAAAATAAGGCTAGATGTTTTAACATCTATGAATCCAAAGAAATTGGCAAAGCCCTCTTTACAAATATTACCTGCACCATGAAAACGCATTTCAACTACTAATGAATTGTTTTTAGTAAGTAAGTACGGCTTTAAATCAATATCACCAACAAAGCTGGTTTTATCGTGTAAATCTGTACTAAATACCAGGTTCTCATTTAAGTAAACGTTTAAGAAACCCCTATCACCCTTATTTAAAAGAGACAACATGGCTTCTAAGTGAAAAGTGAGTTTTTTTGGAATGGCATTGTAATCGGCCAGTGAAAATGCATAGTTTGTTTTCAATGCGCCAATACCTTCCATAATTCTAGGCGTTCCGCCTAACTCTTCCAAAGAGAAAACAACTGGCAATGGATTTTTATCGAAATAATGTGGAATACCATTGTCAATAACCATTTTGGTAGAGAAACTGCTATTGATGATTTTATAATTACAGAGTGTATTGATTGCTTTTTTATAACCTTCCTGATCTTTACCAGAAACTACCAATACATGCCTGCTATCCCCATAAGGCTGAAGGTTCATAATAATACCCTGCCCATTTTGAATATCGGGTAATTGGTTTCGGATGAAGGCAGGTAATTTACTAATCAAACCTGTAATAATGGTATTGCTTACTGTATCAGATTCACTGTAATTATCCGTTACAATCTCATCCAGAGAAGCTTTTTGCTTGATCAATGCATACAATACACCTCCTGACAATAAATCGTCTAAGTCGGCACTTTTTGGCGTACTGATACGATTGTATTCTAAAATGGTTTCTTTTAAACTATAATTAAACGAAGCGGCGTCTTGTTTTCTCAAAGACAAAAAACTAGAGTTTCTTACTGTTAACCAAATGGCAGGATTGTCTACATCTTTACAATATTCATCCGACATGGCCATTTTAGCATCTACTCGCATTTTAATGAAACGACCATCTGGCTGAACAAAACGCTTGTCTAAAGGTATCTCGATGGTCATCACAGAATCCAGGGCGGTGAATTCTAAACGCTGGGTAAATACAGGCTCATCCCTTAAAGACACAGTTACAGCAGAGATATTTTTATTCAATACCTGTGAAGGACGAACTTTCAATACCAGTTTACTATTGTTGATATCGTCTCTGGGCTGCAACTTTAAAAAGTAAGTGAGTGCACCAGCAATACCGGTGATAGACTCATTGCGGTAACCCATATCTTCCAATGAACGCAGTTGGGCGTATTCCTGGCCAAATAAGCCAGACATTGTTAACGCGAACAACATCAATAGGGTAAGTTTCGATTTCATAGAGTAGGTATTTAGAACTAAGCCAGTTTGAATTTCAATTTAAAATAGTTGCCAATTGTAGGATTGCTTTCATAAGTAAGCAGTCCTCCCATATCTGTTGTAAGCTGTTTTGCTACAGAAAAGCCCATACCCGATTGGGTAATGGCATATTCCGACTGATTGGGAGCTTGCAGCCTATTAAAGTATTCATCTAGTTTTTCTAATCCGATAGGATTGCCTTTATTGATAATTTCAATAATACAAACCCCATCTACATTTCCTGCATGAATACTTATGGCAGAACCCTTTTGGATAAACCTTATAACGTTAGAAAGTAGCTTAAACAATATATGACGTAAAAATATTTTATCTAAGTTGACCAATAATTCGGAAGGCGATAAGTGAACTTGTATGGTTACCTGCTTAATACTTGCAGCATCAACCAAGGCAATTGCGGCTTTTTCAACCTCAGGAATAATATCAAAATCTTCAAAACGGTATTCAATTTTACCTGTATCTGCTTCTGCAGATTCGGCCAGTTTTTGAGATAAATAATGGAGTTTCTCATTCCCCATGGTTATATAGCTCAAAATTTCTTTCTGATCAGAAGTAAGGTTACTAGATTTTCGATTGATCAAATCGATAGAGATTTGATTAGATCCTATGAAGTTTTTTAAATCATGGATCATGATATTGAGGGTATTCTGCCTGTAATCACTTAATTCTTTCAACCGGCGGTTGGCTTCTTCAATTAAATGATGCTGGTCATTGATTTTCTCATTTTGCTCTAACATTCTACGGTTAGATTCTTCAATAATGAGGTTTTTCTCTGTTTCTCGCTTAATAATTTGGTACCGGTTAAAAGCTATGAAACAAGAAAAAGCAGTAACGATAAAATAAACACCGCCCCCATTGGCAATTAAGCCATTATAACCTTCCAATCGGTTATTAAGGGTATAAAGTAATACAATGATTGTATAGGAAATAGCACAATGCAATTGGGCAAACAAAGGCCTCCAAAATACCGTGGTATTTAGCAATAGCATCATTACTGAAGCCATTAAAAAATAAGGAAGTGCGCTTGTTACCGGAACAATTCCACAAATCAAAGAAAATAGGACTACATTAACTCCAACAATTAGGTTGAGAATCAATTCATAACTTAGTCTTCTTCTGGTTCCATAGGTGTACAAAAAATAAGACAAGGCAAATGCTGATACTCTTAATACCAAAATAAAGCCCCAGTCTTCTTTCATAAAAAGAATATCCAGCAACCAGAATAGTGGCAGAGAAAACAGTATTGACCAAACAGCTACATTTGAAAAGTACGCGCCGCGTTTATTCAATTCGGTAGTAAGCTTTTGGCGGTCTATATTTACATAAGGAATCCTATGATAATCTATCATATTTACAAATATGCAACAGGTAATTGATTATTCAGTGAAATTAAAGTTTAAAAATAGAAGAAAGGCATTCATTTTGACCAGTTTATTGACATTTGTTAGTTTCTTTTTCTCCGTTTTTGCTGCAGAGAGAACTGATCTAAATAAAATCAAGACTGCACTCAATAAAGGCGTTAATATTTCGTACCTAGAAATAGACATCGAACCCAAACTAAAAGCCATTGCAAAAGCAGGCTTTAAAACAGTTCGATTGCCTGTGGCATTTGATCATTATATGGCTGATAGCTATGCAGAGCTGAGTGGTGCATTAATTCAAAAACTACATTTAATCTATAGCAGGTGCAAGCAGCTAAATTTAAACCTGGTAATCGTATACCATTATGGCAAACTACAAAATGAAAATTTATACGCAGAAAATGATCGAATTATTCGGATATGGAAACAAGTGATATATTCTATGCAAGGCTATGCTAGCAATCAACTTTTTTTTGAACTATACAATGAACCAACTACCGATATGGATATATGGAAATCTTCCATCACTACCATTGTTAGGGAATTGAGAAAAGCAGACCCAGAGAGGATATTTATTATTGGTGGGGCCAATTACAATGGCTACAACGAATTACTGCATATGGGCAGGTTATCGGTAGATGATGGAAAGCTCTTGTACACATTTCATTTTTACGAACCATATATTTTCACCCATCAGGGTGCAGATTGGACGGCGGAAAAAACTTTTATTACAGGATTCCCCTACCCTTATAAACAAAATAAAATGCCAGGCTTATACAATGCCCCTGCTAATTCTTCATTGGCTAAAGATTACGAGAGGTACCCAAGGGAAGCCAATTATTCCTACCTACATCAACGTATTCAATATATTTACGAGGAAGCTAAAAGGCTAAATTTACCGCTTATCTGTACAGAAACGGGGGTAATCAATTTAGCCGATAAAAAATCCAGAGCTGCTTATCTTAGCAATATCACTTCTATCATGAATGAGTTTAGTATCCCCGTAATTTTATGGGATTGGGACGACAAGTTTGCTGTGATGGATAACAATAAAGCCATCAAACAGATTAGACCCTGGCTCAAAAAAGATTAGAATAAAAACAACTGTATGGAACCTGTTTTATCAATAAACGGCATAAGCAAATCTTATGGCCAAATTAAGGCGCTTAAAAACCTATCATTAAGCGTTCCTAAAGGAAGTGTATTTGGCATTTTAGGACCAAACGGTAGTGGCAAAACTACTATGATGAGTATCATTTTGGATATTCTAAAAGCAGATAGTGGTGATTACAATTGGTTTGGGAAACCCAACTTACCCGAAGAAAGAAAAAGAATTGGATCCTTGTTAGAAACGCCCAATTTTTATCATTACTTATCTGCCGTTGATAATTTAAAAATTACACAGGCCATTAGTGGAAGAGGACATGCTGCAGATATTGATGAAGCACTTGAGATTGTAAAACTAACGGAGAGAAAGAAAAGTAAGTTTAGTGCTTATAGTTTAGGAATGAAGCAACGCCTTGCCATTGGTGCAGCATTACTGGGCAATCCAGAAGTACTGTTATTAGATGAACCTACCAATGGGCTTGATCCAGTTGGTATTGCTGAAATCAGAGACCTCATTAAATTGTTGGCAAAAAAAGGCATCACTATTATTATTGCAAGCCACTTATTAGATGAAGTTGAAAAAATTTGCTCTCATGTAGCCATTTTAAAAAGAGGAACCCTGCTTACATCAGGCCCTGTTGATGAAGTGTTGAGTAATGAAGATATTGTAGAAATAGCTTCTGCCAATATGGAACAACTAAAAGATTGCGTAATACAAATGGGCGGTTATTTATCTATAAAAGAAGACAATCAACGATTGCAAATTCATTATCCTATCGGTACAGCCAATATGGAAGCCATTAATAGTTATTGCTTTAACAAGGGCGTTACATTGCAATTATTGCTCAGCAAGAAAAAGAGTTTAGAAACTAAATTCTTTGAATTAACCAACGATTAAACTTACACCCATGCTCGATTTATTAAAAATAGAATGGCTTAAAATAAAAAAATACCCTGCATTCTGGTGGATGTTGGTAATTGTATTCCTTACCTATCCTGGCATTAATATTATGTTCTTGAATATTTATGGGCAGGTAACCAAAGGAAAAGAGATGGCCAATAATATTGCCAAATTATTGTTAGGCAACCCGTTTGCATTTCCCGAAACTTGGCATACAGTAGCCTATTTTTCTTCCTTCTTTGTATTGTTACCTTCCATTTTGGTAATCATGTTGGTGACCAATGAATACAATTATAAAACACATAGGCAAAATATTATTGATGGCTGGAGCCGATCACAATTTATTACCAGTAAATTAATGGATGTTGCCATTATTTCCTTTGTAGTAATGATTGCATATATAGCTGTTGCAATAGGTTTTGGTATATATGCAGATAGCCTTAGCTGGAACAGATGGGCCGAGCAACTACAATATATCCCTCTGTTTTATTTACAAACATTTGCGCAGTTATCCATTGCATTTTTATTGGGATACCTAGTTAAGAAAGCATTCATTGCCTTGGGCATCTTTTTATTTTACTACTTAATTGTAGAGAATATATTAGTAGGATTAATGAAATGGAAAAAGATAGAACTCACCCGCTTTTTACCATTTGAAATTTCTGATGGCATTTTGGTAAGGCCTGCATTTTCTGGAAATTTTGGTATGGGCGCCAAAGCAGGATATGAACTTGCATTGAGTT
The DNA here is from genome assembly GCA_008080615.1 of Chitinophagaceae bacterium. Taxonomy (GTDB): domain Bacteria; phylum Bacteroidota; class Bacteroidia; order Chitinophagales; family Chitinophagaceae; genus Sediminibacterium. Next base: position 38,248 of record VIKJ01000001.1, read on the forward strand.
TAGTATCACAACAAGTGATACTCACTATTGTGCTAACTAGTATTATTTGGTTAATCTGCTATAAGGTGCATAAGAAAAGAGATATTGTATAATCTTACTGCAATAATTCATTGATTGCAGTGTCGATTGTTGGATATTGAAAAGGGAATCCTGCAGCCAGCATTTTATTGGCGTTTACTGTAGTGCTCTTCAATATTTCAATGCTCATTTCGCCCAACACTATTTTTAAAACAAATGCAGGCACGTGAAAAGGAATAAAAAAGCTAGGACATAGTTTTCGAGCAATGGCTAAAGTAAGTGTTTGATTGTTTGCAGGATTTGGCGCTACTGCATTGTACACACCTTGCATAGTAGTATTTTCAATAGCATAAATGTATTGGTTGCAAAGGTCATCCACATGAATCCAACTAATCACTTGTTGGCCAGTTGCTAATATAGCAGCAGTGTTCAATTTTAAAGGCTTTTTAAATTCAACAAAAGCGCCACCTTCATTGCTTAAAACAATGCCTGTTCTTAAAATTACCAAGCGAATACCCAAACTATTTACAGCTTCAATTGATTGTTCCCATTTTTTGCAAGTATCTCCTAAGAAATCGGAATAGGCAGGATCTGTTTCTTTAAATCCATTAGGAATATTGTGATCATTATCCGGACCATACCAACCAATAGCAGATGCACTAATTACTGCTTGAACTTTGTTGGGATATTTTGCCAATGCAGATGCAATTAAACTACTGCCCTGGGTTCTACTTTCTTCAATTTCTTTTTTCCTGGTATCAGACCAGCGTTGATCCGCCACACCAGCACCAGCCAAATGAATAATAAAATCGGCAGTTTGAATGGCTTCGGGATTAATTTCATTCTTCTTTGGATCCCAAGTGTAACCCTTACCCGATCTAGAGAGCACCTGAACAGTGTAGCCCTTTTTAATTAACAATTGAGTTAATCTTTTTCCTACTGTACCGGTTCCTCCTGTTATTAATACTGTTGCCATTGTTTTTATTATACTTACAAGTTAATGGATATAAAGTTGCAAAAAAAACCTTCCCGAAATTCCGGGAAGGTTACAACTAAAAACACTTAATACACATCTATATATATACCGGGTTAGTCGGGTTTTTTACCATCAAAAAATTTATTGATAGTAGAGATCTGGGTTTGATCATTTTCATCCTTACCTACTGTATACTTACTGTAAAAATTTTCTACCGAAGTAAGGGTATTGCCAAATAATTCCATGTTTCTTCTAATATAAGCTGGCACCGCATCAAACTCACCACTTGTATCGGCTGTGTTACTCATATTATAAGAAAGGTTACGTAATTTTTGTATACGCTCAGCAGCCCTTCTTTTTTGATCTTCAACATCATCCATAAAAGAATCTTCTGCGTATTGCGATTGTGGTTGATGCTGATGTTGCGGCTGTTCTTGCTGGGCTTTTACTTCCTGCATCATTTCAGCCGATTTTTCTACCAATTGCATTTCGAATAATGCTTCTTCTTGTTGAACAGGAGCAGGTGGTGCAGGAGCCGGTTGAGCTGCAGGCATTTGAATTGACACTACAGCAGGTTCAGGTTTAACTTCTTCCGCATAAATATTGGCGGGCTTGGTTAAAAAACCTGCACTATTTACAATACTAGGTTGTTCGTTTACCTGAAAATTGAGTAAAGGTGAAATTGCTGGCTCTTCTAAGTTGATTTCCGCTTCAACAACAGGCACATCAGGAGTAATTGGTGCTGTAATATCGGCGCTCAATTCAAATTGCAATACCATCGATTCTCTTTCTTCAACAGCATGTTGAGTTGCAATTTCTGCAATGTGCTGCTCTTCCTGTGGTTGCTGCATAGTTGGAGCAAGCTCATCTAATATAGCAATTACGGGAGCAGGCATTTCTATTTTGTTAACTGCAACTGGCTCGGGCTCAACAACAGCTTGAACCTGAGGTTGCACAGGAGTTTGCAAAGCTTCAACTTCTAAAGTCATTACAATTTTCTCCGGCTTTACTTCAGGAACTTTTGCCGCTTGTGGCTTTGCAAAAGGATCTTTGTGTTCAAAACCAGTAGCAATTAATGTGATGCCAATTTTTTTATCTAAAGTAGGATCATACCCCATTCCAACAATTACATCTGTGTCTTCACCTGCTTGCATGCGCAAGTAATTATTGATGGTTTCTAATTCATCCATGGTGCATTCATGATCTCCTTCTGCACTATTGATATTAATTAAAATCCACTTAGCACCTCTAATATCGCTGTCATTTAACAGCGGTGAATTCAATGCTTCTTCTATAGCTAGCTGTGCTCGGTTCTCTCCCTCTACTTCGGCCTTTCCTAAAATAGCAACACCACCATTTTTCATAACAGTGCATACATCGGCAAAATCTACAATAATATGCCCACGGCTATTGATTACATCGGTAATACATTTTGCTGCAGTAGCCAATACATTGTCTGCTTTTGAAAATGCTTCTTTCATTTTCAAATTACCGTATTGCATGCGCAGTTTGTCGTTGCTAATTACTAGTAAAGTATCTACAAATGGCTTCAACGCCTCAATACCTTCCTGTGCTTGTTGATGTCGACGAGGTCCTTCAAAACCAAATGGCGTTGTTACTATACCAACGGTTAAGATGCCTAGTTCTTTACAAATTTTTGCAATGATGGGTGCACCACCAGTACCAGTTCCACCGCCCATTCCTACAGTTATGAATGCCATTTTGGTATTCACTTCTAAAATGCGCTTGATTTCTTCTAGCGACTCTTCGGTTGCTTTTTTTCCTACTTCAGGATTAGCACCAGCACCCAAGCCCTGTGTAAGGTGCGGCCCCAATTGAATTTTATTAGGAATATCGCTTTGCTCAATTGCTTTAGCGTCGGTATTGCATATAATGAAATCAACACCTTCAATATTTTGAGCAAACATAAAGTTTACTGCATTGCTTCCACCACCACCAACACCCAACACTTTAATGATGGATGATTTTTGTTTGGGAAGATCAAAATGAATCATAGAGTAGTTTTAGTAGGGTTAGTATTTTATGCTACGGATCTTGGATTATTATCGAATAACTTGGTCTTCTTCTTCTTTAAACAAATCAATCAAATTGTTTTTAAATTTATCCCAGAAGCGTTCTTTTCGCGCAGTTACATCTACGGTAGTTGCAACAGGCGCTTCTTCTTCTTTTACCAATGCTGCTTTTTTGGTTAAGCCTTCTGGCACTTCAACTTTAGCAAATTTTTCTGCAAACTCTTTGTATTTATGCTCGTAGTCGTTGTATCCTTTCAGAATCAATCCAATACAAGTAGCATACATTGGCTTTTTCAATTCATCAATATGATTGGCTGCTAAATGTTCATTAGGTAAACCAATGCGCGCATTTAACCCAGTTGTGTATTCGGTTAACTGAATTAAATGTTTTAATTGAGAACCGCCACCTGTTAAAATGATACCACCATTTAAAGCACGATGATCTAAGCCAACTTGCTTTAAGTGATAAGTAACAAAATCTAATATTTCGCCCATTCTAGCTTGAATAATGGCAGCCAGGTTTTTAACACTTATTTCTTTTGCAGGCATGCCTTTTAAACCAGGGATGGTGATATAAGCATTCGCTTTAGCTTCGTCTGCTAATGCAGAACCAAACTGTACTTTCATAGCTTCGGCCTGGCTTTTTAATACACCCAATCCCATACGGATATCATTGGTAATATTTTCACCACCAAAAGGAATAACAGCAGTATGCTTTAAAATTCCTTCATAAAATACCGCTAAGTCACTGGTACCGCCACCAATATCTAATATGGCTACACCCGCTTCCATATCTATCTCACTCATTACAGCACTAGCAGAAGCTAGTGGTTGAAGTACCAAATCTTTGGTTTTTAACCCACTTCTATCTACTGCACGGTGAATATTTCTAATGGCATTTCTATCTCCTGTGATAATATGAAAATTAGCACCCACTTTAACTCCATTGTATCCTACAGGATCTTTTATATTTTGAATGCTATCCACATGAAAATCCTGAGAAATCACATCAATGATTTGATCTCCGGCAGGAATAAATGTTTTGCGTTGATTATTGATGAGTTGGTCTATTTCCCAGCTTTGAATTTCTACATCGGGATCTTGACGAACAATATCTCCACGGGTTTGCAGGCTCTTGATATGATGCCCGGCAATACCTACATATACTTCAGAAATTTCTAAATCGGGATTGCTTTGAGCGCAGTTTTCTAATGCGGCCTGAATAGCTTTAATGGTTTGGTCTATATTCAACACTTGACCATGTTGAACCCCATTGCTATTGGCACGTCCAAAGCCTAGAATCTCTAGTTTTCCATATTCATTTTTGCGCCCAGCGATAGCCGCAATTTTAGTGGTTCCGATATCCAGACCAACAATGATGGGTGATTCATTGTGATTCATAAGGTATGTATTTAAGTTCTTAACGGTTTTTGATTCTTTTTATTGTTTTTTGGCATCAACATTTTTGGTGTTTTTGCCTTCTTGATTGTTGGTGTTGGCTTGGTTTTTATTGTTGCCTTAACTGCAATTGTATCTTTTGGCTTTGCCAATACCGAATCCAATGCAGGTGGGAATAGCGCTATATTTTTAATCAAACTCAATGCAGCAGCGGAATCCGCAAAAGCTTTGGAAGTTCCTCTTCTTATTCCAACCACTTGGTTTTTATACTGAACATCTAATATTTCGTAAGTATTCATCCCATTTTGCAACCAGGCAGTTTTATAAAATGCAGCTAATTTTTTAAATTTATTTTCTAGGTCGGATGCATCACCAAAGCGAATAATTTGATCCCCAATTACGGGAACCAATTCAAATTTTTTATCGGGGGTGATATCTATTTGAGCAATTTGAGCGGCAAAGAATGAATCAACTGATACATATTTAGCAATGGAAATGATTTCCTGGATTAGTGCAGTATCCACCTTTTTTTGAACGGGTATTCCGGTAAATACGGGAACCCTTGCACTTATTTTATTACTGAGGGGCAACCAAATAGCTGCAGTATCCAAATAATAAGAAGCTCCATCCGTTAAAAATACCCTGGCAATGGGCTGCCTTTCTTCTATGGTAACTTGTAATAATTGATTGTTATCAAAAAACATTTCGGCATTCTTAACCCATTTATTTTGCTCAACCATTTGTTCTAATTGCCGCAAATTAAGTGAACTGATGGGCTTGCCAATTGCAGATCCGTTCGTATTGAGTAAGTCCATTACATCTTTTTCGTCTATGAATAGATGCTTTTCAACTCCAGAAATTTGAATACTAATGTCTTTACAAAGCTTTTGTTGTTTTTGTTGCAAAGAAGCACCAAATAATACCACCATACCAATGCCAGTTAAAACCCAGCAGGTACGTGTTAGTATTTTCTTCCAATTAAGTGGTTGCTTCATTGATTAATTTTCCAGAATGATTTTTACTTGTTTAACCAATGCATCTATATCTCCTGCACCAGCCATTACAACCAGCTTTGGCTTCGTATCCTTGATATAATTTAAAAAAGCGTCTTTCTCCAAAACCTGTTTTTTTTCCAACTGCATTTTCTGCAATAGCATTTGGCTATTAACCCCCTCTATTGGTAATTCACGAGCAGGATAAATAGGCAACAGAATTACTTCATCCGCTTTATCTAAACTCAATGCAAAAGCATCGGCCTGATCTTTCGTTCTACTAAATAAATGCGGTTGAAATACCAACGTGAGTTGATCGTTGGGGAAAATACTTTTCACACCAGCAATCAACGCATTTAATTCTTCGGGGTGATGGGCATAATCATCAATTACAATATGTTGATCGGTTTTAAGGGCATATTCAAACCTTCTTCTTACTCCTTTAAAATCGGCCACCGCAGTTCTAATTTTTCCATCACTGATACCAATGTGCTTAGCAACTGTTACTGCAGCCAAAATATTGTCGATATTATGCAGCCCTCCCATATGCAACACCATATCGGTTAATTCCCATTTTTTTCCTACGATGGTAAAATAGTAACTACCCTTATTTACTTTAAGGTCTTTTATATGAACATCAGCTGCTGCATTTTGATGATCATAAGTATATTCATGAGCTGCGTGTAATTCTTGTTGACGAGACAAACCTAGTTTTGTTACTAAACAACCACCTTCCTTTACTTTATGAGCAAATTGTACAAAAGCATTTTCTACTTCTTCGGCAGTTCCATAAATATCTAAGTGATCGGGATCCATGGAAGTGATGACTGCCACATTAGGAAAGAGCTTTAAAAAACTTCTATCATACTCATCGGCTTCAACTACTACCACATTGTTTTCATGGCTCCAAAAATTGGTATTATAATTAGCAGCAATCCCACCTAAAAAAGCATTGCATCCATAACCCGAATGCCTTAGTATATGGGCAATCATAGAGGTTACGGTTGTTTTTCCATGTGTTCCTGCAACACAAATATTGAATGAGTTTTCTGTGATCCATTGTAAAATATCACTTCGTTTTACAACAGTAAACTCATGTTGTTGATAATATACCAGCTCTGAATGGTTAGCAGGAATAGCAGGCGTATATACAACCACATCAGCATCCATTGGCGCTAGTGATAGGTCTTCGGAATAATGAATAGCAATCCCTTCGCTTTCTAAAGCAGTAGTGAGTGGAGTAACCGTTTTATCGTATCCGCTAACATTTACACCTTTGGCTAAAAAATAGCGAGCAAGCGCACTCATACCGATACCACCGATACCAATAAAATATATTTTGTTGATTTGTGCTAATTTATTCATGCAATTAATTTCACAATTTCGTTGGCAATGAGTTGATCTGCATTGGCAATACCCAATGGTTTTATATGATTGATTAATTGTTCCTGTGCTTCTTTGTTAAGGGCAAGCTCTACTACTTTATTCACCAATGTACTGCCTGCATCAGCGTCTTTCACTATCCAAGCAGCCTGTTCATTTACCAATTGCATGGCATTGGCAGTTTGGTGATCTTCGGCAGCATGGGGATAGGGAACCAATATAGCAGGCTTTGCCACAACAGCAATTTCAGCAACCGTCATAGCTCCCGATCTACTGATGATGATATCTGCAGCAGCAAAAGCATATTCCATATCCTGAATAAATTCACTAATGTATAAATTGCCCTTGGTTGATGTTTCACTTGCATATTTAGCTGCATTTGTTTTACCAGTTTGCCAAATCAATTGAAGATGATTTTTTTCAAAAGCAGCAATTCCATTTAGCAAAGCTTCATTAATACTTGCTGCACCTAAGCTTCCTCCAACAGCCAATATAGTGGTAGCATGTTCATTTAAACCAAAATAAGCAATGCCTTGGCTGCGAGTAATTTGGTGATTGGCAATGGAAGAACGTATAGGATTTCCGGTAACCATTATTTTACTAGCAGGAAAAAATTGTTCCATACCAGTAGTTGCAACAAATATTTTAGTGGCATTCTTCCCAAGTAATAGATTTGATTTTCCTGCAAAAGAATTGCTTTCGTGAATAAAAGTAGGAATGCTTTTTGATTGAGCATAACGCAAAACAGGAAAAGAAGAATATCCACCTACACCAATCACGGCATTGGGTTTAAATTTTCTGAATATAGTTTGTACTTGCAGAAAACTCAACATCAACTTATAAGGCAGATTGATATTTTTAAGAAGGGATGATCTGTTAAACCCAGCAATATCAAGCCCTTCAATAGCATATCCAGCTTTAGGCACTTTCTCCATTTCCATTTTACCTTTTGCTCCAACAAACAAAAAAGCAGCATCAGGTACAATGGCTTTGATGGCATTGGCAATGGCAATGGCCGGAAAAATATGTCCGCCCGTTCCTCCTCCTGCTATAATAAAACGTTTACTCAATTGCTTAATTTGTTTCTGTTATTACTGCCGGCTGAGGCGTTATTGTTGCTGGTGTTTTTCCTTCTAACTGCTCTACATTTCTTGCAACACTTAATACAATTCCTATAGCAGCACAAGTAAATAAAAATGAACTACCCCGCATGCTTACCAACGGAAGAGTTACTCCAGTAACTGGAACCAGGTTTACATTTACCGCCATATTGGCTACCGCCTGAATTACTAATGTAAAACTGAGCCCAAGTGCCAAGAATGCACCAAATGCATAGGGGCATCTTCTAAATATTTTAATGCACCTGAATAAAAAAACCAGGTAAATAAAAATCATAAATGCACCACCCAATAAACCGTATTCTTCTATAATGATTGAATAAATAAAGTCGTTATACGCTTGTGGAAGAAAATTTCTTTGTTGACTATTTCCAGGACCTAAGCCAAAAAATATACCCCCGTTAGAAATAGCTATTTTAGCTTGTTGAACCTGATAGGGAGATTCTTTATCATTGGCATACATAAAATCCTGAACCCGTTTTACCCAAGTACCAAAACGACCCATCGATTTCATTTTTTCGGCCACAACGGGCTTGGCAAAATCTTCTTTTGCTTTACCATCATAAGTAAGCATGGCAACCGAAATAATAAAACCCACAGGTATCATGGCAATCAGGATGGTTAGTAAAATATGTTTCATGCTAACCCTGCCAATAAACATTAATAGTAAAGAAGTAGCACCAGTAAGTAATGCATTAGATAAATTTGCTGGCATAATCAATGCGCAAATAATCAGCACTGGCGTTACTACCGGAAGAAATCCTTTTTTAAAGTCTTTAATAAATTCCTGCTTTTTACTCAGCAGTTTAGAGATATACATAAACAGCGCCAGCTTGGCAAAATCACTTGTTTGTATGGTAAGATTAATGATGGGCAGTTTAATCCAACGGCTACCATCATTAATTTTAGCACCAAAAAACAAGGTATATAATAAAAGCGGCACAGAAATCATAAACAAGATGGTGGCCACTTTAGAAAAGAAAGAATAGTTAACCCTATGCAAAAAATAAATAGTCAATAACCCAATTAACGTAAATACCAATTGTTTAAATAAATAAATATTGGCATTGCCTTTATACATTTTATAAGCCAAAGAACCCGTTGCACTATATACTACCAATATAGATACCAACGACAATACCACTACAATACCCCAGATATATTTATCTCCGCGGGTTCTGTTTACCAGCTGGCTTCTCATGCCTTCTACGCTGGGTATTTGAGAAAATAGGGTATCGTTTATTTCGGGCATACTACAATTCTTTCACTGCTTCTTTAAATTGAGTTCCACGGTCTTCATAGTTCTTAAATAAATCGAAGCTGGCACAAGCTGGGCTTAACAAAACCACATCTTCTTTTGTTGCAGAACGAAAAGCAGCATTTACCGCTTTTTTAGCACTGTCTGTTTCAATTATAACAGGAACAATGTCTTTAAAAGCTTCGATGATTTTTTTATTATCAACGCCCATACAAATAATCGCTTTCACTTTTTCTTTCACTAGTTCGGTAATGAGAGAATAGTCGTTTCCTTTATCCGTTCCGCCCAAAATTAAAATGGTAGGTTTATTCATACTCTCTAGTGCATACCAAGTACTGTTTACATTGGTGGCTTTACTGTCGTTGATGAATTCAATACCCCTCACCATTGCAACAAATTCCATTCGGTGCTCTAGGCTATGAAAATTCTTTACGGCTTCGCGGATTTTTTCCTTTCGAATACCAATCGTAGCTGCTGCAACACCCGCTGCCATCGTATTACTCTGGTTATGTTTACCCTTTAAGGCAAAATCATAAATGCTCATGCTTACTCTTTCTTCTTGGATGCGCAGCATCATCTGGTCGCCCTTGATGAAGCCGCCTTTTTTTACTTCGTGTTTCATAGAGAATGGTAGTGGGTTAGTATATGTGGTTAGTAATGGGAGTTTGTTGGTGATTACTTCGTCATCGTAATTATAAATGAAGTAATCGGAGCTTGTTTGATTTTCGATGATCCTGAACTTGCTATTCACATAGTTCTCGAATTGATAATCATAACGATCTAAATGATCTTCGGTGATATTGAGCAAGAGGCTTACATCTGCTCTAAACGTTTTTATATCGTCTAATTGAAATGAACTTATTTCGGCTATATACCATTCTTTGGGATCTTCAGCAACCTGCCTTGCAAAAGAGTAGCCGATATTTCCTACAAGGGCACAATCCAGTTCGGCTGTTTTACAAATATGGTATATGAGAGAGGTAGTAGTGCTTTTTCCGTTACTGCCAGTAATGGCAATTATTTTACTACTACCCTTATATCGATAGGCTAATTCAATTTCACTAATTACTTGGATTCCCTTTGCACGAATGGCTCTCATCATGTCATTCTTTTCTGGAATGCCCGGGCTCTTAACTACTTCATCTGCAGCCAAAATTCGTTCTACACTATGTGATCCTTCTTCAAATTCAATTTCTCCAAGCTGTAATTCTTTTTTATAAATTTCTTTCAGCTTACCACCATCACTTAAGAACACATCATAGCCTTGTTGCTTAGCTAATATAGCAGCACCAACTCCACTTTCGCCCCCACCTAATATGATGATCTTTTTGGCCACGTTTATTTATCTAATTTTTAATGTTACAATACTCAATACCACACAAATAATGGTGATGATCCAAAACCGAACAGCAATTTTACTTTCGTGAAATCCTTTTTTCTGATAGTGATGGTGCAAAGGACTCATTAAGAAAACACGCCTACCCTCACCAAATTTTTTCTTGGTGTATTTAAAATAACTTACTTGAATAATCACACTCAATGTTTCTACAAAAAACACAGCACATAAAATAACTACTAGTAATTCTTTGCGAACAATAATGGCTAAGGATGCAATGATACCGCCCAGTGCAAGGCTTCCTGTATCACCCATAAACACCTGCGCAGGAAATGCATTGTACCAAAGAAACCCAATACAAGCACCTACCATTGCACCTACAAAAATGGAGAGCTCACCCAAATTGGGGATATACATCACATCAAAGTAATCGGCAAAAATATAGTTACCACTTATGTATATTAATATACCCAAGCCTGCCCCTATAATGGCACTCACGCCAGCAGCTAATCCATCTAATCCGTCTGTTAAATTGGCGCCATTTGATACAGCCGTTATGATAAATGTTACAATGAGTATATAAACTATCCAGGTATATTTTTCAGCGCCAGGGCCAATCCAGCTAATGAGCTTACTATAATTAAACTGATGATTTTTTACAAAAGGAATAGTAGTAATGGGGGTTTTAACTTTTACAAACCTTTTCTCAATACCATTTAATTTACGCACAATGATATTTGAATCTTTTGCAAGGCGCTCCCCTTTTTGCAATTGTGCTTGGGGGCTGGTAATTACTTCGCGCTCTACAGTAACTGCATTGCTAAAATAAAGGGTAAGACCTACAATAATTCCCAATCCTACTTGTCCAATAATTTTTGAGATGCCAGCCAATCCATCAGAATCTTTTTTCTTATACGCTTCACCTTTTCCCTGAGCTTCTTTTCTTGCCCTAATTTTAAACAGATCATCTAAGAATCCAATGATACCCAACCATACGGTACAAAGAATCATTAAACGGATATATACTTTATCTAAATTGGCAAATAAAAGTGTAGGAATTAAAATACTTAGGAGGATAATAATACCGCCCATTGTTGGAGTGCCTTTTTTTTGTGCTTGGCCTTCTAAACCAAGATCTCTCACACTTTCGCCAATTTGTTTATGCTTTAAAAACAGGATAATCCTTTTACCGTAAACTGTTGCGATTACCAATGATAGAATAATAGACATGGCAATACGAAAAGTAAGAAACTGAAACAGCCCAGTACCTGGAATATGGTAAGATTTGTTTAGCCAGTTAAATAAATAGTATAGCATGCTATTAGTTGTTTATGTTTTTATGATTCATGGTAAATGCTTCTTGTAAAACAAGTTTATCATCAAACGGATGTTTAACTCCTTTTATATCCTGGTATTTTTCATGTCCTTTTCCAGCTACCAATATGATGTCTTCTGGTTTTGCAACTGCAACAGCTTGTGCAATAGCTTCCTTTCTATCAACGATGGTGATGTACTTTCTTTTAGCAGAACTACTCAGTCCTGTTTCCATATCCTTCAAAATTTGTTCGGGATCTTCTGTTCTGGGGTTATCGCTGGTAAGAATCACTCGATCACTTAAATCACAGGCAGCTTGTGCCATAATTGGGCGCTTGGTTTTATCTCTATCACCACCACAACCAACAACAGTAATAATTTGCTCGTAGCCCTTGCGCAATTTTTTTATGGTAGCCAACACATTTTCCAAGGCATCAGGTGTATGGGCATAATCTACAATACCAATTATTTTTTCTTTGCTTATGATATAATCAAATCTTCCTTCGGCACCACTAAGCAAACTCAATGCAGTTAGTACTTCATCGCTATTTTGACCCAAGCAAACAGCAGCTCCGTATACAGCCAATAAATTATACGCATTAAATTCTCCAATCAATCTAAAATGCACTTCTTTATCATTCACGGTCATTACCAAACCAGTTAGTGCATTTTCTAAAATCTTCCCTTTAAATTCAGCCAATGTTTTTAAGCTATATAAATATTTAGTAGCAAGTGTATTTTGCAACATCACTTCACCACGCTTATCATCAGCATTAGAAATGGCAAATGCAGTAGCGGGCAAATGGTCAAAAAAACTTTTTTTAACCCTTATGTATTCATCAAAAATTTTGTGATAATCTAAATGATCATGGGTAATATTGCTAAACAATGCACCTGTAAAACTTAACCCAGTAATTCTGTGTTGATGAATGGCATGGCTGCTGCATTCCATAAAAACATAAGAGCAACCATCATTCACCATTTTTTGTAATAAAGCATTCAGGCTAATTGAATCTGGGGTAGTATGAGTAGATGGAATAACCGTATCATTAATTTGATTCTGAACGGTACTAATTAAACCACAGCTATATCCCAGTTGTTTAAATAATTTAAATAAAACAGTAGCAATGGTAGTTTTTCCATTAGTACCAGTAACACCTACCAATTTTATTTTTGCAGAAGGATGATCAAAAAATTCAGTAGCCATTAAAGCAGCAGCTTGCTGCGTATCATTTACCAATAAATAAGTAATGCCCTCTACCAATTGTTCGGGCAATTGCATGCAAACAATGGCAACTGCTCCCATATTAATGGCCTTGGTTATATATAAATGGCCATCTTGTTGAACACCACTGATAGCAACAAATACAGTACCGCTTACTACTTTACGGGAATCTATTTCAATAGCAGTAATAGGAATCAATAGATCGCCTATTTGCTTTTTGATTTGGATTGTTTGTACTAATTGTTGCAGTGTTTTCATATGCCTGTTCAAAATCAATTAAGTGATAAAAAAATTTGTTGACCTCTTGCAATCATTTGGCCTGGTACTATTGATTGCTCAGCTACCCTACCCCTTCCTTTAATATTTACCATCAGGCCCATTTCTTCGCATAAGTAAATGGCATCTTTTAACCCCATACCTTTTAATAGCGGCATGGATTTGTCGTTGATTTGTTTTTTCTGAAGAACTAAAGCAGCGTTGTTGTTTTGAATACTACTCCACAAATCGGCCCTGCCAGTTGAATCTTTATAATTCAACTTTAATTGTTGCGATAAATAAGTAATGTCTTGCTTATAACCTGTGTACTGAAAAGGAATACTGTCTGATTTTTTATTGCTGGCAAGTGTTGTTTTTGTTCCACGTAAATAAGTGCTGTATAATCTATCGGCAATTTCTTTAAACACAGGACCTGCTACTGAAGCGCCATAAAAAACAGGAGCAAATGGTTTGTTCTTAATCACAACTACACAGGTATACTGAGGATTTTCTGCAGGAAAATATCCTGCAAAAGAGGATTGATAAATTTTACTAGCATAGCCTTTATTGCCATCAGCAACCAAGGCAGTTCCTGTTTTACCACCCACTTTATAAGGTGAATTAGCAAATAAAGATTTAGCAGTTCCTTCTGTGCAAACTCCTTCTAAACAAGATCTGAGTAAGGCCAATGTTGCATCACTGCAAATTTTAGCATCTAATACAGTTGGCTGAAATTCCTTTAATACAATACCTTCTTCTTTTACACTGCTTACTAAGTAAGGTTTTAAAATAACGCCGTTATTGGCTACAGCATTATAAAGCAAGGCAGTTTGTAAAGGGCTTACAGATAAATTATATCCAAAAGCCATCCAAGGCAAAGTAGTTGGGCCCCAAAATCTTCCGCCGGGTTTATATATTACAGGTGTTCTTTCACCAACCAAATCAATACCAGTTACGGTATCCATTCTCATTTTATTGAGGTGTTTTAAAAACTGATTGGGATTGCCTGAATAATGTGTAACGGCCATTTTAGCCATTGCAACATTCGAACTCAATTCAAAAGCATGCTTTACAGTTACTTCATTTTCTTTATGTACTTCAGAATCATATACTGTTTGACCAGCTATTCTCCATGCGCCATTTTCTAAAGTGATGATTTGATTGAGGGAAACTTTTTTATCTTCCAATAAAGCCATCATGGTAGCCAACTTAAAAGTAGAGCCAGGTTCAGAAGGACTAATAGCATAATTCAAGTCTTCCCAATAAACACCCGTAGCTTTTTTACCTAGGTTGGCAATGGCTTTAATTTTACCTGTTTTGGTTTCCATCACTATGGCACATCCATTGTCCGCATCATTTTGCACCATCATTTTCATCAATGCCGATTCTGTTACGTCTTGAATAAATACATCGATAGTGCTTACAATATCTTTACCTGTTTCGGGTTCAATTAAATAAGTATCATCTACCGGAACACCTACCCCACCTGCAATAGAACGAACTGTTTGCTTTCCATTACGACCTTTTAGTAAACTATCATAGGTTTTTTCTAAACCTACTTTATTGGAATCTCTAGCTAAACCAATTGTTCTAAATGCCAACATTTGATAGGGATTGAGGCGAATGGTTTTTTCGTTGGCAATCAATCCGCTTTTGTAACGTCCTAATTTGAATAAAGGAAATCTTCTCAGCTCGTCGTATTCCCTGAAAGAAATTTTCTTCTTCAGTAAAAAATATCCGTCTTCTGCTTTATATCCTTGAACCAAAATGGTTTTGTATTCGGCAGCAGTTTGGTCTTTAAATAATTTAGCTAAATAGAAACTGAGGGAATCTACATTTTCGCGAAACAATTTTCCATTCTTTTCGTGTAAAGAAGCCACCCGAAAATCTATATAAATATCAAATTGAGGAATGCTGGTACTAAGCATTTGCCCATCTTCACTATATATTGTACCTCTTTCAGCTTCAATTTCATCAATACGCTGATGTAAGCTATCACTCATACTGCGCCACTTAGTACCTTCTACTTGTTGAATGTAAACAGCCTTACCAAAAATGGCTACGCAAGCAATCACCACCAGTATATAACTGAGGTACACTCTCCATAATATGTCGCGTTTTACTTCCATTCTTATTTTTTAGCGAGTACTAGCATTAATTCTCGCTGGCATGTCTTTACTAACTTTTAATCCCAATGGTTCAGAAGCCTTTACAATTTGTGCCTCCTCACTTTTATACATCACTTCACTTTTTAAAGTTTTATACACGTACTGCAATTCTTTCAACTCGTTATTAATGGAATTAATTTGTCTGATTGTTCTATCGGCCATATGACCATTGGCAATGTAAAGCACCGCTAAGCCAGAGAGGAAAAGAAAGAAAGTAATATTCTTTACAATCCACTCGTAGTTAAACAAACCCTTTAATGGGTTCTTGGGATTCACTTTGTTTTCTGGTACGGACATATATTTTTTACTACAATCTTTCTGCTACTCTTAACTTGGCACTTCTACTTCTATTATTGCGTTTTAATTCTTCATCACTAGCCGTTACTGGCTTCTTGTTCACTAGTTTAAACGTGGTATTTTTTGCGATTGATTCAAATGGATTATCGGGCATTTCTTCAAAGCTTCCTTGCCTAAAAAAATTCTTCACCATTCTATCTTCAATTGAATGAAATGTAATGATGGCAGCTCTTCCACCAGGTTTTAATATGGCTCCAAGCTGTTCTAACATTTCCTTCAAAGCACCCATTTCATCATTTACTTCTATGCGAAGCGCCTGAAAAACCTGGGCTAAATATTTGTTAGGATTTCCTTTCACTACCGAACTAATCAGCGCTTTAAATTGCTCAATGGTTACAAAGGGCAAGTGCGAACGTTGATGAACAATATGTTTAGCTAATGTTTTAGCATTGGTTACTTCACCATATTGTTCAAATAATTTATGCAGTTGCGCTTCGGAATATGTTTTAATAATGGTAGCAGCAGTAATTGACTGCCTCCGATCCATACGCATATCCATTGGGCCTGCAAAACGAATAGAGAAACCGCGTTCGCCTTCATCAAACTGATGGCTACTAACACCTAAATCGGCTAGTACACCATCCACTGCAGTAATGCCATGTAAACGAAGAAAGCGCTGGATATGACGAAAATTTTGCGGAACAAATAATACGCGATCATCGTTCTGTAAATTTTCTTGTGCATCAGCATCCTGATCAAAAGCAATTAAACGCCCATTTTCGTTTAACTGATTCAAAATCCCTTTGCTATGACCGCCACCTCCAAATGTGCAATCAACGTATATGCCATCCGCTTTAATAGCCAATCCCTCTAGCGTTTCATTAAACAGTACAGGGATATGGTAGTCTATTTGTTGCATTAGGACTGATCATTTTTATTGGCCATTACTTCCTGCGCTAAGCTGCTGAAAGCCTCGGGTGAAAAATCCTCAAAGAGCTGTTTGTACTTACCTGCATCCCAAATTTCAAAACGATCTAAAGCAGCCGAAACAATGATGTCTTTGTTGAGTCCAGCAAATTCTTTAAGAGAGCCGGGCAATAACATTCTGCCAGCCGCATCTAACTCAACTTCTGTAGCTCCACCTGTAAACTGACGTCTGAATTGACGTACTTTTGGATCGAAATCATTTAACTGACTAATCTTGGCAATAATTAATTCCCAACTTTTAAGCGGATACAACGTGAGACATTTCTCAAAGCCACGGCTAATGATAAAACGGCTCTCCCCTTCCGGCAACTGTTTTTTCAGTGCACCCGGAAGCAGAAAACGCCCTTTTGCGTCTACCGTTGCTTCATATTCTCCGTGAAATCCGTTCATTTGGGTATAAATATTTTCCAAGATTACCACTTGTTGACACAAAATAACACTTTTTCCCACTTTTTTACGCATATTGGGAGGGTTGTATTTATCCACAGATTGTTCTATGGCTTAGATGCAGGAGCAGCAAAGATTTGAGTGAAAATGACCAGAATTGCAACTGTATAACCTGTGAATTACTGTGGATAACCCCTAAAAGGCAATAAAATAAGGCATGAAGCATCCATCTAAACTTTCAATTGAAGCTTTTAGCTACGAATTACCAGAAAATCGCATTGCAAAATATCCCCTGGAGCAACGGGATGCTAGTAAATTATTGGTGTACCAATCGGGATTGATTCAAGAAACCATATATCGTGATTTAGCTACGGAAATTTCTAGCAACAGTTTACTAGTATTCAATAATACCAAAGTGGTAGAAGCCCGCTTATTATTTAAAAAAGAAACCGGCGGCATCATTGAAATATTTTGCTTGGAACCCGATGAACAATATGCCGATATCACCTCTGCCATGTTGCAAAAAGGCAAGGTTTTTTGGAAGTGTTTAGTAGGTGGTGCAAAAAAATGGAAAGAAGGATCTATCCAATGCTTAGCGGATTACAACGGACAGCCACTATTGGTTGAAGCTAAAAAAACAGCCACCCATAGCGATCATTTTATTATTGAATTAAGTTGGAGTAATCAACAAATTAGTTTTGCAGAACTCTTACATATTGCAGGCAATATTCCGCTTCCACCCTATTTGAATAGAGCTTCAGAAGAAGCAGATAAAGAAAGATATCAAACCATATATGCCAAGCACGATGGCTCTGTTGCTGCACCCACTGCAGGATTGCATTTTACTGATGCCATTTTTGAATCACTACAAGAAAAAAATATTGCTACCAATTTTGTAACCCTTCATGTGGGTGCTGGCACATTTAAACCTGTGAAAGCAAGCACCATGAAAGATCATGAAATGCATGCTGAATTTATTGAAGTGCAAACACAATTAATAATAGCGCTCATTCATAAAATAGATATAGGCATTATTGCAGTTGGAACTACTTCTTTACGTACCCTTGAAAGCCTTTACTGGCTTGGAGTTAAAACAGTATTGAACCCATCCATTTCATTACAAGATCTTACCATTTTACAATGGGAACCCTACGATTTAGCAGACCATGATATTGATGCAAAAAAAGCATTAACAGCTTTGTTAAATTGGATGCAAAAAAATTCCCTACAACAACTATTTACCAAAACGCAAATTATTGTTGCGCCTGGATACCAATTTAAAATTATCAATGGATTGATTACCAATTTTCACCAACCTCAATCTACTTTACTGCTGATTATTGCAGCTATAACTGGTGAAGATTGGAAGCGCATTTATCAATACGCAATGGATAATGCATTTAGATTTTTAAGCTACGGTGATGGATCTTTGTTGTGGATTAAAAAATAACTACACCCGAGTTGCAGCATTTTCTTTTAAAATATTTCAATATTAATTTCTTAGTGCGGATAAAAAATTCAA
>VIKJ01000135.1:0-5662 GCA_008080615.1 Chitinophagaceae bacterium
TACTATCGGGCAAATTGTCACTGGGCAATACTAGCTTGCTTAATAAGAAACAAACCATTCAACATTTACCTGCCATCAATCCCAAAAAATTAGTAGGAGGCATTTTATATTATGATGGTCAATTTAATGATAGCGCATTGTGCGCTGCATTGGCCGTAACAGCCGTAAAGCATGGAGCAACTGTTCTTAACTATACAAAAGCAACTGGCTTTCTAAAAGAAAAAGAAATCATTACCGGCGTAGATATTGTTGATACAATTACGGGAACTGCATATACCGTTAAAGCCAAAGCAGTCATTAATGCAACAGGTGTTTTTACAGATGCCATTTTACAAATGGATAATATAGATGCCGATTTATTGGTTACACCTTCTCAAGGCATTCATTTAGTGGTGGATACCCGTTTTTTTCCTGGCAACAATGCCTTGATGATTCCTAAAACAGATGATGGTCGTGTGTTGTTTGCGGTGCCTTGGCTAAATAAAGTAGTGATTGGTACAACTGATACGCCTGTTGATATAATTGATATAGAACCGATAGCATTAGAAGAAGAAATTGCTTTTATTATTGAACATATCAATCGATACACTACAGCTGCAATTACACGCCAAGACATTAAAAGTGTTTTTGCAGGATTGAGACCCTTGGTAAGAACGGCTGGTACTGCTTCTACGGCTTTACTTTCCCGTGATCATACCTTGGTTGTAGCGCCTAGTAAATTGGTTACAATCACTGGTGGCAAATGGACTACCTATAGAAAGATGGCAGAAGACGCCGTAAACAATGCTGTTTTTGTTTCTAAACAAGCAAGGTTAAATGAATGTAGTACTAGAAACCTTGCAATAGGAAATGCTGCAGAAAAAAAAGCCATAATAGATCAGCTCATTCAAGCGGATGCTTCCTTAGCAGAACGATTACATCCAAACTATGAATTTATAAAAGCCGAAGTGGTATATGCTTGTTTGCACGAAATGGCCATGACCCCCGAAGATTTTTTAGCTCGTAGAATTCGCTTGCTTTTTTTAGATGCGGCGGCTGCCCTTGAAGTGGCTGAAATGGTTACCCAAATCATGGCCAAAACACTCCATAAAGACGATAATTGGGTAGCCGAACAATTAAATTTATTTAAAGCACTTGCTCATCCATATTTACTTGCTTAAATTACCAAACGATTTATCTTTAAATGCTTGCTTTATGAATGTATATATTGCCGAAGTGGTGGGAACCGCTTTATTAATTACACTGGGTAATGGAGTAGTGGCCAATGTTATTTTACACAAAACAAAAGGGAACAATGGGGGCCTGATTGCCATCACTTTTGGATGGGCCATCGGTGTATTTGTTGGTGTATTAACAACTGCAAATATTAGTGGTGCACACCTTAATCCTGCTGTTTCTATTGGCTTGGCAATGATTGGTAAATTCGATTGGGCATTGGTGCCAGGATATTTACTAGCTCAATTAATAGGGTCAATGTTGGGTGCTTTAATGGTATGGTTAATTTATCGCCCACATTTTGATGAAACAAAAGATGCTGCCACACAATTGGCTGTATTTAGCACAGCGCCTTCTATTCGCAATGCTTCTCAAAATTTTATTACCGAATTTTTGGCCACATTTATTTTTATGCTCACCGTTTTATTCATTACTAAATCTACCAATAGCCTAGGCTCTTTAGATGCATTACCTGTTGCATTGGTTGTATTGGGTATTGGTCTTAGTTTGGGTGGTCCTACGGGTTACGCCATTAATCCTGTACGAGATTTAGGGCCACGTATTATGCACAGTATCTTGCCCATTAAAGGCAAGGGTAGTAGCGATTGGCAATATGCTTGGATTCCCATTATTGCTCCTTTAGGTGGTGCTATTACTGCAGCACTCTTGTATCAAATATTGGTAAATAGTTAAGGAGCCTATCTTTAATCTAATCTTATTTCATAAAAGGATAAATTTTTAGCAGGATAATGAAATAGGATATAATCAATGGTCCAAAAATTAAACCAGTAATACCAAAATATTGTAGCCCCATAATTACACCTAGAACTGTTACAATCGGATGCACATCTGCCATTTTTTTTGCTAGCATAAAACGTATCACATTGTCAACTGATCCTAAGAATATTAATCCCCAAACAAGTACTGCAATTCCCTGCCAGCTTTGGCCATTGGCCAATTGATAAATGCCAATGGGTACCCATACAAGGCCTGTTCCTACGATTGGTATAATAGATGCAAAGCCTGTTAATACTGCCCAAAAACCAGATTCATGAACCCCTGTTACAAAAAAAGCTACATAAGCAAAGAAGCCTTGTGCCACTGCAATTAATGGAACTCCCACTGCATTACTGATGGTTTGGGCTTTTAATTCATCTCCAAAAATGATAATTTTTTCTCTTTTAAAGGGCAAGTATAAAATGATGGCTGCTTCCATTCTATTGATGTTGATAATCATGAAGTATAAAAAGAAATACATCATGGCAATGGAACTCAATAAATTCAATCCTTGATTTAAAAGGGACGATAAAAAATCGGTGATCAATCCCTGTACCTGTGCTAAATTTTTTTGAGATAATAATGTAAAATGATATTGATCTCTAACCTGAGCGTCTAAATGCTTTAAGGGCTCTAAAATCAGGTTGGTGTTTTGAGAAACTGTAAGCGCTTTTTTGTACAACATTCCTACCAACATAGAAATGGGCAAAAGAATAATGAAAAAAGAAATTACAATTACCAAAATGGCTGCTGCATTCTTGCTCCAATTTCTCTTCTTTACCAAATATTCCACCGGGTGCTTACTTAATACGTAAAACATGATGGCTGCTAAAAAAGCGGTGGTAAATGCAGATAGGCTTACTATTATAAAAGCAGCTATTAATAAAATAGTTGCTAGAAAAAAGTATCGGTTTATTTTTAAGTCTTGCTGCATTTGAACTAACTTGTAACAAATGTATTGTTTTCATATTAAATAAACATTCATGAACAATAATCACCAATTTGTAGCAGGCTTATTGTTGGGGGCATTAGCCGGTACCGCATTGGCACTTTATTTGAATAGTGATAAAGGCAAGCAATTTTTAGCCGATTTTGAGCTAGATACTGCCAACCTAAAGCAGGATGTGAACGAACATTTAGATGAAGCCCATGAATCTTTACAAGATGTTTTGGCAAAAGCCAAACAATTGGTAGCTGATCTTGAACAAAAAATGGAGAGCGCTTAAACTCAATAGTATGGCCGAAACCAACCCCTTTTTCTCGGATGCTAAAAAAGAATTGGAAGATTATCTCCAAAACAGAGCGCTATTGTTAAAAATGCAGGCCGCTGATAAATCTGCTAAATTAGTAGCCAGGCTTACTGTGGTGATTTTGTTGGGGCTATTGGCATTTTGTGTGCTCTTTTTTTTAAGTATTATGGCTGGCTACTTTTTTGCCCGGCTTACTGGTAGTATAGAATGGGGATTTGCTATTGTTGCAGGGGTGTATTTTCTCCTTTTTTTCTTTTTCTTCCTTATGCGGAAAAGGATAACCCAGTCTATTACCGATACCATTGTTCAAATTTTATTTAAAAACGATGAATAGCCATTCCCCAACCAATATCAATAACCACCAGCAGCTAAAACAGGCCATCGAGCAGTTAAAACAGCAAATAAGCCTGCAGGAAGAGTCTATCGGGAACAAAGTACATCAAGTGCCTTCAGAACTATTAAAATCAGCCTCTGGAGCCATTCTTCCTGCAATTATTAATACGGCAACCCTATCTGGGGTATGGAATATTATGAAGTTGGTACCCGTTGCTCAGAGCCTCTTTTCCCTTTTTAGAAAAAAAACCGGCAAATAGCCCCCTTTTTTTAGCTTCATCCCCTTACCTTTGCCGCCAAAACAAAGACCTTTTTGGTCTGTACTATTTTAAAACTTAATCATACCTCCTGATATGGCCACGAAAGGGAAAATTAAACAGATTATTGGTGCGGTAGTTGACGTTCATTTTCCAGACGTTAATGCACTGCCCGAAATTTACAATGCATTGGAAATTACCAGAGAAAATGGTGAGAAACTAGTACTTGAAGTTCAGCTTCACCTTGGTGAAGACAGTGTACGTACCATTGCAATGGACGGAACCGAAGGTTTAGTAAGAGGAATGGCAGTTATAGATACTGGCAAGCCTATTTCTATGCCAATTGGTGAAGGCATTAACGGTCGTTTGTTTAATGTAACTGGTGACGCTATTGATGGTTTGCCACAACTAAGCAAAGAAGGTGGTCGTGCAATTCACAATAAGCCTCCTTTGTTCGAAAACCTAAGTACGGCTTCAGAAATCTTGTTTACTGGTATTAAAGTAATCGACTTGATTGAGCCATACGCAAAGGGTGGTAAAATTGGTTTGTTCGGTGGTGCGGGTGTAGGTAAAACAGTATTGATTCAAGAATTGATGAACAATATTGCAAAAGGACACGGTGGTATCTCTGTATTTGCCGGTGTGGGTGAACGTACTCGTGAGGGTAACGATTTATTGCGCGAAATGATTGAAGCTGGTATTATGAAATACGGCGACAATTTTAAACATAGCATGGAAGAAGGTGGATGGGATTTGAGCAAAGTAGACATGGAAGAGCTGAAAGACTCTAAAGGTACTTTTGTATTTGGTCAGATGAACGAACCTCCAGGTGCTCGTGCTCGTGTTGCCCTTAGTGGTTTAACTATTGCAGAATATTTCCGTGATGGAGATGGCACTGGTAAAGGAAAGGATATCTTATTTTTCGTAGACAATATCTTCCGTTTTACTCAAGCGGGTTCTGAGGTTTCTGCCTTATTAGGTCGTATGCCTTCTGCGGTAGGTTATCAACCTACATTGGCTACTGAAATGGGATTGATGCAAGAGCGTATCACTTCTACCAAGAATGGTTCTATTACTTCTGTACAAGCGGTTTACGTACCTGCGGATGACTTAACCGATCCAGCTCCTGCAACAACTTTTGCTCACTTGGATGCTACAACTGTATTGAGCAGAAAAATTGCCGATTTAGGTATTTATCCTGCGGTGGATCCATTGGATTCTACTTCAAGAATTTTAACTCCTGCAATTGTTGGTGAAGCGCATTACGAGTGTGCCAATAGAGTAAAATTAATTTTACAGCGTTATAAAGAGTTACAAGATATCATTGCTATCCTTGGTATGGATGAGTTAAGTGAAGAAGATAAAATGACTGTACAGCGTGCACGTAAAGTACAGCGTTTCTTAAGTCAGCCTTTCCACGTTGCCGAGCAGTTCACTGGTTTAAAAGGGGTGTTTGTAAGCATCGAAGATACCATCAGAGCTTTCGACGCAATCATGAATGGAGAAGTAGATGAGTATCCTGAAGCAGCATTTAACTTAGTTGGTACTTTGGAAGATGCAATGGAAAAGGGTAAGAAAATGATTGAAGCTGCTAAAGGGTAATAGGGCTTAATCGCAAAATTTAAACAATGATTGTAGAAATATTAACACCAGAAAAAAAACTGTACAGCGGAGAAGTATATGGTGTACAGTTGCCTGGTATCAGTGGTTTGTTTGAAGTGTTAGACAAACACGCTCCCATGGTAAGTGCATTGGGTAAGGGCAATTTGAAAATTTTAGTTGATAAAAAAGAGTCTGCTAATTTTTCAATCCAAAGCGGTTTTGTTGAAG
>VIKJ01000135.1:5713-7854 GCA_008080615.1 Chitinophagaceae bacterium
ACAGTGCTTGTAGAAGGCGCAGTAGAATTATAAACTTCTCTTCATCAATATATTGAACGGCCTCAATTTGGGGCCGTTTTTATTTGGAGCATGTTTAAAAAATGAAACAGTATCAATTTCATCCAGCTGGGATTAAAAAAACTCAACTACACCCCAGTCGCAGCATTTTCTTTTAAAATATTTCATTATTAATTTTTTAATGCGAAATAAAAAATTCAACTACACCCTTTTTCTTCAGCTGGGATTAAAAAAATTCACTACACCCTCGTCGCAGCATTTTCTTTCGAAAATGCTTAGCGCGCTCCTCGGCTAAAGGTTTCATTTTTTCAATCCCAGCTGAAATCTTAAATAGATTTATACCTGCATATGCTAACATCGCTCCTCGGCTAAATGTTTCGTTTTGTATCTACCCTTTGAACTTATTCAATAAGGTAAAATGCTTTTTTTCCACTTAATTATTAAATCCTTAGTTAAAATAGTTCCAAGTAACGTATATATTCTCTTGATAGGGGTATTTACTCTTATTTACTTTGTATGACAAATAATCATAGCAGTATTTTATTTCCCATTTCGGGAACTTTTTGTAATTTTATTAAATTAATTCTATTGAGGGTGATCGCTAAGAAAATATTAAGAGACTTTTGGGGTAAGTATCCAGATTGTGAACAACAGTTAAAATCTTGGTATAACGAGGCCGATACATCAATTTGGAAATCACCCAATGATATAAAAATAGATTATCCCTCGGCAAGTATTTTAGAGAATAACAGAGTTGTTTTTAATATCAAAGGCAATAAGTATAGATTAATAATTAAACTTAATTATCACTATCAAATGGTTTGGATTCGTTTTATTGGTACTCATGCACAATACGATAAAATCGATGCCTCAAAAATTTAATTTATGAAACTAAGACCTATAAAAACAAAGAAAGATTATCAAAATGCGCTACTTAGGCTTGAACAAATTTTTGATGCAAAACCTGGTTCTGCTGAAGGTGATGAACTTGAAATACTAGGTATTTTAATTGATAAGTATGAAAAAATGCATCATCCAATTGATTTTCCAGATCCTATAGAAGCTATTAAATTTCGCATGGAACAATTAGGATATAACCAATCTGATCTTGCAAATGTTGTAGGACTTAAAAGTAGAGCAAGTGAGATACTCAATAAGAAAAGAAAACTTACACTGGAAATGATCAGGAATTTGCACGAAGCACTTAATATTCCAACAGATGTTTTAATTCAAAACTATTAATATTTACGCTTCAATTGTGTTTTGATAAAGCTTCAAGTACGAACTAAATTTTAACCATTAGCTGAGGTGCATGATTGCAATGAAATAGACTGTAAGCACAGATTGAAAAAACGAAACCTTTAGCCAAGGAGCGAGATTAGCATTTTCTAACGAAAATGCTGCGACTGGGGTGTAGTTGAGTTTTTTTAATCTGTGCGAAAATATTCAGGTATGGTTGGGTTTGTTAATCTGCCATCACTGGAACTTCAATTGTAAAAGCAGTTCCTTTGGCTAAATTGCTTTCTACTTTAATGCGGCCTTTGTGTGCATCAATTACGGTTTTTACATAGCTCATTCCCAAGCCAAAACCTTTTACGTTATGGAGATTTCCGGTATGTGCTCTATAAAATTTTTCAAAAATTCGTTTAGTACTTTCTTTGCTCATACCGATACCATTGTCTTCTATTCGTATTACTAAATAGTTTCGAGTGCTATGGGTAGATATTTTGATCATTAAACTATCTGCAGAATATTTAATAGCATTGTCTACTAAATTAGATATCAAGTTAGAAAAATGCACTTCATCTCCACTAAGCTTATCGTTTTTTGCATTTAGCAATAATTGAAACTGTGCATTCTTATCATTCAATTGGAGCTTAAAATTATCCATTACTTGTTCAATCATTTCATGAACATGAATCATAGATAAATTCAGTTTTAATTCTTGTTTTTCTATGAAAGCCGCTTGCAGTATAGTTTCCACATGTTTATTCATGCGGTTATTTTCTTCCTTAATGATCTTGGTAAAATAAGCAGATTTTTCTTTATTATTTTGTACTTTTTCATTTCCCAATGCATCCACAGCTAAAGAAATGGTAGCCAATGGCGTTTTAAATTCATGG
>VIKJ01000136.1 GCA_008080615.1 Chitinophagaceae bacterium
AAAATAGAAATTAATTTTTATGAAACAATTTATACGTTTAAGTATATTATTAATTTTAGTTGTTTTTATTGGATGTAAAGAAAAAAAGGAGGCTAAAGTAGAAACCAAAAAATTTGAGCTTAGTGATACAATGCTTCGTATGATTTCAATCGATTCTGTTACAAGTTCAAATATTGACGATGCATTAACACTTACAGGAGAAATTACATTTAATGAGAATAATATCAATAAAATCTTTCCAAGAAGTAGTGGGCAGGTTTTAGAATCTAGATTTACCGTTGGTGATAAAGTTACAAAAGGTCAAGTTCTTGCTGTTATACGAAGTGCAGATATCGCAGGAAATTATGCAGAAATGAATGCTGCAAATGCAGACATAATCATTGCAAAAAGACAATTAGATAATCAAGAGACTTTATTTAAGTCTGGTATTGCAAGTGAAAAAGATTTAACCGAAGCAAAACAGAATTATGAAAAAGCATTATCAGTTAAAAGTAAAATTCAATCTAGTATTACCATAAATGGAGGAATTAATACACAATCATCTGGTAACTACAATATCATATCCCCTATCGATGGTTATATTGTTGAGAAAAAAATAAATCAAGGGAATTTTATTCGCTCTGATATGGGTGAAAACTTATTTACAATTTCAGATTTAAAAAATGTTTGGGTTTACGCAAATGTATTTGAAGCTGATATACCAAAAGTAAAAGAAGGTTATGAAGTTGCTGTTACAACAATTGCAAATCCTAATATTATCATTAAAGGTAAAATTGACAAGTTAAGTGAAGTTTTAGATCCTACGAATAAAACACTTCGAGTAAGAATAGTACTTAATAACTCAGACCTATTATTGAAGCCAGAAATGTTTGCGAAAGTAGTTGTGTACAATAAAGGTGGTGGAACTGCACTACGAGTTCCTACTAAATCTTTAATTACACTAAATAATAAAATATTTGTTGTAAAATATATAAGTAATAAAGATTTACAAGTTTCAGAAGTATCAGTTTTGAAAACGGTTGGTGAGATTACTTATTTAAATAGTGGAGTAAATAAAGGTGATAAAATTATTACTCGAAATCAGTTACTTGTATTTCAACAATTAATTAATTAAGATTATCCAAATGGTAAAAATAATTCAATCCATTATACATTTTTCATTACGTCATAGGTTTCTAGTATTTTTCTTAACAATCATATTAGCAGTAATCGGATTTATAAGTTATCAAAATACACCAATAGAAACTTTTCCAGATGTAACCAATACTCAAATCATAATTATTACACAGTGGCCTGGTAGAAGCGCAGAAGAAGTAGAGAAATTTGTAACTATTCCACTCGAAACTGTTCTGAATTCGGTTGCTAAGAAAACCAATTTACGAACTACTTCCTCCTTTGGCTTGTCTTATGTAAGGATTATTTTTGATGATGATGTTACAGATGATTTTGCAAGACAACAAGTTCTAAGTAGAATAAGCAATGTAGATTTACCGGATGCTATTAAGCCAGATGTGCAACCACCCTATGGACCCACTGGTGAAATTTATAGATATACACTTAAAAGTAAAACTAGAAATATAAGAGATCTTTATACAATTCAAGATTGGGTACTAGATAGAGAATTCAAAAAAGTACCTGGTGTTGCTGATGTAAATAGTTTTGGTGGAGAAGAGAAAAGTTTTGAAGTGAGTGTTAATCCAAGTTATTTAACAAAATATAGCCTTACATCTTTAGATGTTTATAATGCAATAGTAAAAAGCAATATCAATGTTGGTGGTGATGTAATTGAGCGAAATGGTCAAGCATATATAGTAAGGGGAATTGGGTTACTTAATAATATTAATGAAATTGAAAATATTATTGTAACTAAAATGAATACTGTACCAATACTCGTTAAGAATTTAGCGATTGTTAAAGAGTCTGGTAAGCCTAGGCTTGGACAGGTTTCTAAAGATAATGACGAGGATGTGATTGAAGGTATAGTTGTTATGCGTAAAGGCGAAAATCCAGCTGAGGTATTAGATAAGATACATAAAAAAGTGGATGAAATTAATGAAAACTTACTTCCAAATGATGTCAAATTAGATACATTTTATGATAGGATAAATCTAATGGACTTTGCAACTGAAACTGTAATACACAATTTAATTGAAGGTATTATTTTGGTTACAGTGATTGTACTTTTATTTATGGCAGATTGGAGAACAACTGTAACTGTAAGTATAATTATTCCATTGTCTTTACTTTTTGCCTTTATGTGCATGCGATTAAAAGGTATGACGGCTAATTTGTTAAGCATGGGAGCGGTAGACTTTGGTATCATTATAGATGGAGCCGTAGTAATGGTTGAAGGGCTATTTGTAGCATTAGATGCTAAGGCTAAGGAAGTAGGCATGGATAAATTTAACAAGTTAGCTAAGTTGGGATTATTCAAACAAGTAGGTACGGAAATGGGGAAATCAATTTTCTTTTCAAAAGTAATTATACTTACTTGCTTAATTCCCATTTTTGCATTTCAGAAAGTTGAAGGAAAGATGTTTTCCCCGTTGGCGTATACATTAGGTTTTGCATTAATAGGCGCCTTAATATTTACCCTAACACTTGTTCCAGCACTTTCAAGTATTTTATTGCGAAAAAATGTAAAAGAGAAGCATAATCCTATCGTATTATTTTTTGAAAAAAATATAAAATATCTATTTGAAAAAGCATACAAAATACCCAAAACAAGTATAGCAGTTGCTTTTTCTTTCATGATCATAACATTTTTATCCGCTAAATTTTTAGGTAGTGAATTTCTTCCTGATTTAGACGAAGGGGCTTTGTGGGTAAAATCTCAATTGCCAATGAGTTCTTCATTAAGACAGTCTAAAGAAATTTCAGCTAAGATGAGTGAAATGATTAGAAAGTTTCCTGAAGTAAAACATACACTAGCACAGATAGGAAGAACAAATGATGGAACAGATCCTAAAGGATTTTTTAATGTTGAGATTGCTGTTGATTTGTATTCAAAAAAAGAATGGAGAAAAGGAATTACTACTGAAATTCTTATCGATAGTATAAATCAACAATTAACCAAAATACCTGGTTTATTATTAAACTATTCTCAACCAATTAGAGATAATGTTGAGGAAGCGGTTGCAGGTGTTCCTGCATCATTAGCAGTAAAAATCTTTGGACCTAATTTTGACACCCTAGATTCTTTAGCCAACAAGGTGCAAGCAACTTTAGGAAAAGTTCAAGGTATTGAAGACCTAGGTATACTTAGAAATTTAGGACAACCAGAATTTCGTATTGAATTAGATCAACAAAAAATGGCTATGTATGGTGTTAATACCGCAGATGCTCAATCTGTTATTGAAATGGCTATTGGAGGTAAAGCTGCTACACAATTATACGAAGGTGAAAGAAAATTTGATATTAGAATTAGATATCAACAAGAATATCGAGACTCACAAGACAAAATTGAGCAATTAATGATTCCTACTCAAGATGGAAGTAAAATTCCAATTAAAGAGATTGCGTCAATTAGAACCTTAACAGGGCCTGCATTTGTATATAGAGACAACAATAGCAGATATATACCTGTTAAATTTTCTGTTCGGGGTAGAGATTTAGGAAGCACAATTAAAGAAGCCCAACAAAAGGTCAATGAAAATATTAATCTTCCTAAAGGTTATAGGGTTAGTTGGAATGGAGAATTTGAAAATCAACAAAGAGCTACAGATACTTTAATGAAAGTTGTACCTGTTTGTT
>VIKJ01000137.1:0-3731 GCA_008080615.1 Chitinophagaceae bacterium
GTTCTTTTCAGGAAATATTTTAACCACTTTTAATCCCTTCATTTTTACGCGATCTCCGCCCATACGGCCAGCCATTCTCATTCCTTTAAATACTCTTGCAGGATAAGAAGAACCACCAATAGAACCTGGAGCACGTGAACGGTCATGCTGACCATGAGATGCTTCACCCACACCAGAGAAACCATGGCGCTTTACAACACCCTGGAAACCTTTACCTTTTGTGGTACCAACAACTTCAACGCTGTCACCTTCTGTGAAGATTTCAACGGTTACTGTTTCCCCTAAATTTTTCTCTATTGAATAGTTACGAAACTCTTTTACGAATTTCTTAGCAGCAGTTTGTGCTTTTGCGTAGTGATTTAACTCGGCCTTAGTGGAGTGTTTTTCTTTCTTGTCGCCGAGACCTAACTGAACAGCAGAATAACCATCGGTTTCCTGTGTTTTGATCTGTGTAACGGTATTTGGAGCAGCTTCAATAATGGTACAAGCTGTTTGCTTGCCATCTGCAGCGAAGATGCTGGTCATCCCGATTTTTTTACCAATAATTCCTTTCATCGTTTGCGGTTTATGCCCCGCTTGGTTATGAGGACATCCCGCCGATGAAGCGGAATTCAATCCTTGTTTGCTACCAACCTTTTCCGGAGTTTTCTAGTTTAACCTAGAAGAGGAAGTACTGGTAGTAAACAAACCTCGAAGGGCCTGTTTATATGTACCCTCAACACTTTATATGCTGAGGAATTTCTTTGATCAGAGCTGCTTTCTTTCCTTTTGGGAACTTGGCAGATGAATGTTATTTTATAAGAGCTAAACTTTTCCTCTTGTGAAGGATCAGTTTATTTATTAAGCTTTGATCTCAACTTCCACACCAGATGGAAGATCTAACTTACTCAACGCATCAACGGTTCTAGAAGAGGAAGTGTAGATATCCATTAGACGCTTATGCGTAGCTAATTGGAACTGCTCACGGCTTTTCTTGTTAACGTGTGGTGAACGCAATACAGTAAAAATTCTTTTATGCGTAGGCAAAGGAATAGGTCCTGTTACCACTGCACCTGTACTACGTACTGTCTTTACGATCTTTTCTGCAGATTTATCTACCAGATTGTGGTCGTATGATTGTAATTTGATTCTGATTCGCTGAGACATAGTCAAAAACCAATTTTTACGTTGGGGTTGCAAAGGTAAGGAGCTGTAGTTGAACAGACAAGTATTTATTGTTTTTTTTAGCCCTTTTTTTCGGATTTTTTAAAGTTTTCCTAGAATTGGGCTAAAAAAATGCTTTTTGGTCTTGAAAAACACCAACATATACCAAAAAAATAGAATCTGTATGCCTGCTCGTCATGAGGGTGAAGTGGAAATCTTTTAGCGTAGTGACCAATTCTAATCATCCTTAATGCAAAATTGCCTCTCTTTCACTGAAAGAATTGGAAAAGGCCTTTTTGAGTATGCAGTGGAAATCTTTTAGAGTAGTTACCAATTCTAATCATCCTTAATGCAAAATTGCCTCTCTTTCACTGAAAGAGAGGCAATTTACTATACTTAGTATTACTAGTTATCAATCTTCTATCTTCACCTTACCCTTACTCTTAGCAATTACTTCTTCAGCAACGTTGTTTGGAGCTGGATTGTAATGAGAGAATTCCATAGTTGATGTTGCACGACCAGAACTCAATGAACGCAATTGGGTTACATAACCAAACATTTCGCTCAATGGCACTTTCGCCTTGATCACCTGAAGGTTTGCACGGCTGTCCATTCCTTCTAACATACCTCTTCTACGGTTCAAGTCTCCAGTAACATCTCCCATGTATTGATCAGGAGTTAACACTTCTACTTTCATGATTGGCTCTAGTAAAGTTGGCTTTGCTTTACGACCGGCTTCCCTAAATGCAGATTTAGCACACAATTCAAAACTCATTGCATCAGAATCCACATCATGGTAACTACCATCAAATATTCTCACTTTCATGTTATTCACTGGATAACCAGCTAATACACCAGTTCCCATACTTGTTTCAAAACCTTTTTGGATAGATTGGTGAAATTCTTTAGGAATTGAACCTCCAAAAATATCGTTCACAAACTGGAAATGTTTGCCTTCATTAGCAGCCAACCACTCAGCATCAGCAGGACCTAAATCGAACTGAATATCAGCAAATTTACCACGACCACCAGACTGTTTTTTCAACACTTCACGATGCGTAACAACGTTGCCGAATGCTTCTTTATAAGCAACCTGAGGAGCACCTTGGTTTACTTCTACTTTAAATTCTCTGCGCATACGATCAATGATGATCTCTAAGTGTAATTCACCCATTCCACGCAAAATTGTTTGACCTGTATCTTCATCGGTATTAACACGCAAGGTTGGATCTTCTTCTACCAACTTAGCAATGGCCATACCCATTTTATCTACGTCTACTTGAGTTTTAGGTTCAACAGCAATGGCGATAACTGGCTCTGGAATAAACATATTCTCCAATGTAATTGGATGGTTTTCATCACAAAGTGTATCTCCGGTTTTAATTTCTTTAAAACCAACAGCTGCAGCAATATCACCTGCTTCAATAAAATCAATTGGATTTTGCTTGTTAGCAAACATTTTCATGATACGGCTGATACGCTCTTTCTTACCACTTCTTACGTTCAATACATAAGAACCTGCATCCAAATGTCCTGAATAGCAGCGGAAGAATGCCAAACGACCCACAAAAGGATCGGTCATAATTTTAAAAGCCAAAGCAGCAAATGGAGCTTTCGGATCTGGCTTACGAGTAATGGTTTCTCCAGTATCAGGATCTGTTCCTACAGTATCTTCCAAATCAATTGGAGAAGGTAAGTAACGACATACTGCATCTAAAGCTGTTTGAACTCCTTTGTTTTTGAAAGAAGAACCACACATCATTGGAACAATGCTCAAATCGATACAAGCTTTACGGATGGCTTCGTGAACCTCATCTTCAGAAATTGAATCTGGGTTATCAAAAAACTTCTCCATTAAATTGTCATCATATTCAGCAACGGCTTCAATTAAATTCTGTCTCCAGAAATTAACGTCTTCCATCATATCAGCAGGAACAGGAATTTCATCGAAAGTCATTCCCTCTGTTTCCATGTGCCAGATAATTCCCTTCATCTTAATCAAATCTACCACACCAGTAAAATTATCTTCAGCACCTATTGGTAATTGCAAAGGCACAGCCTTAGCGCCCAACATTTCTTTAACTTGAGTAACCACCATTAAGAAATCGGCACCAGCACGGTCCATTTTATTAACGAATCCTATACGTGGAACTTTGTAACGGTTTGCCTGACGCCATACAGTTTCAGATTGTGGCTCAACACCATCAACAGCAGAAAACAACGCAATCAAACCATCTAATACACGCATAGAACGCTCTACCTCAACGGTAAAATCTACGTGTCCTGGAGTATCAATGATATTGAAATAGTAAGACTTCGTATTTGCATCAGCAGTACCCTTATTGGTAGGGAATTTCCACTGACAGCTAACTGCAGCAGAAGTAATGGTAATACCTCTTTCTTTTTCTTGCTCCATCCAGTCTGTGGTTGCAGCACCATCATGTACTTCACCAATCTTATGAATCATACCTGTATAACGCAGGATACGCTCTGTGGTGGTGGTTTTACCAGCATCAATGTGAGCGGCAATACCAAAGTTTCTTTGAAATTTCAAGTCAGCCATAAAGAGTTCTTATTTTTTAGAGGCG
>VIKJ01000137.1:3745-7042 GCA_008080615.1 Chitinophagaceae bacterium
AAAGGTAAATAAATAATCGGATTAAAATGAGGATACCTTGATGTAAATAAAAAATCCCGCAAATAGCGGGATTTTAAATAAAAATATAATTGATTTAAATTAGATCTTGAAGTGAGAGAAAGCTTTGTTAGCTTCTGCCATACGGTGTGTATCTTCTTTCTTTTTGAAAGCTGCACCTTCACCTTTTGCTGCTGCCATGATCTCATTGGCTAATTTGTCGGCCATTGTTCTACCATTTCTTTCGCGGCTGTAACGGATTAACCATTTCATGCTCAAAGAAATTTTACGATCTGCACGAACTTCAGCAGGAATTTGGAAAGTAGCACCACCAATTCTGCGGCTCCTAACTTCTACAGCTGGGGTTACATTCGCAACTGCTTTTTTCCAAAGCTCGTATCCATCTTCACCAGTAGTTTTAGAAACCTTATCTACTGCATCATAAAAGATATTGATTGCTGTACTTTTTTTACCATCCCACATCAAGTTGTTGATGAAACGGGTAACTAATTTGTCGTTAAAACGACCATCTGGTGCTAAGGGTAATTTTTTGGCTTGTGCTTTACGCATTGTTTAATTTTTAATAAAGCTGATCTTCTTCAAGTATTAAAACTTTACTCAGCTTACATTAGGAATGAATTATTTCTTGGCTTTTTCTTTCTTGGTACCATATTTAGAACGGCTCTGCTTACGGTCTTTAACACCTGCAGTATCCAAACTACCACGAACAATATGGTAACGTACACCTGGTAAGTCTTTTACACGACCACCACGGATTAAAACGATTGAGTGCTCCTGTAAGTTGTGACCCTCACCTGGGATGTACGCAATCACTTCAATTTTGTTAGTCAAACGCACTTTAGCTACTTTACGCAGCGCTGA
This sequence comes from Chitinophagaceae bacterium, assembly GCA_008080615.1. Classification (GTDB taxonomy): domain Bacteria; phylum Bacteroidota; class Bacteroidia; order Chitinophagales; family Chitinophagaceae; genus Sediminibacterium. Next base: position 4,625 of record VIKJ01000137.1, read on the forward strand.
GTTTGGCTTCTTTGGTGTAGTTGTATATACACGTGTACATACACCACGACGCTGAGGACATGCATCCAAAGCTCTTGACTTACTCTTAGCCCTGATTATTTCGCGGCCCTTTCTAACTAATTGCTGTATTGTAGGCATTATAAACCATTTAAAATTTCGGACGGCAAAGGTAATGGGTGAAAACGACAATCCAAAATGTTTTAAAAAAAAAGTATTTATCCGCAGTGCAGATCCCGTTTTTTAACCCATTTTAACCAACCCTATTGCAAATATGCGCCCAAGATACTTATTTTGATGCCGTAACCCCGCAGACCTCTAAAACCCTATGAGACTGCCACATTATTGCTTTTTTTTATGTTTCATTTGCGGAACAGGTAAATTATGGGCTCAAAATACCTCCCCTATCAGCTATTCCCAAAAAAATAGCCTGTATACGCAAAATTTTGATGGTCTACCAGCCACAGGTAGCTTTTCACTAACCGGAAAAGGAGTGCATTATTTGCCCAACACCCCAATCTCAGCCAATAATTTAGCAGGATGGCAATTCTATCAAATTGGTGGTAGTGGCGCCAATGCAGCTTTTGGCATCAGCACGGGTACGGGAACAGGGCAGAGTGTGTATAGTTTGGGAAGTTCTGGTAACACTGAACGCGCATTAGGAACACTTGCTTCTGGAACCGGCATCTATTCTGTGGGCGTTATTTTAACGAACAATACAGGTAGCACCCTCAATAGCATCAATATTTCTTTTGTAGCAGAACAATGGCGAAAAGGGGGATCAACCAATCGCAATACCTGGACCTGTAAATACAAAACTGGTGTATTAGAACATATCAATCAATCTACCCTTAACGAATTACCGTTACTGAATTTTTATTCGGGATTAAATACTTCCGGTGTAGCTACACTTAATGGAAATCTTCCAGAGAATCAATTAACCATTAGCAAAACATTGGATATAGTAGACTGGAAACCAGGAGAGCAATTAGTATTGCGTTGGGACGATGCAGATGAAACAGGTAGTGATGATATTGTTGCGATAGATCAATTTAGTTTTTCTGCGGATTATAAAACACCTAGCCCTGTAGCAGTTAATAATATTGTTAGTCTTTCGAACAGTTTAACCAACGCAGATACTATTAAATATGCTATTAAATTGGGAGGTAATATTGTTGGATTAACTACCAATCATTTTTCTATTCGTTCCAATGGGTTAATGAATACCGCTATTACAAAAATTGAAGGAAGTGGTGGAGATTATACTGCAAGTGTATATACGGGTAAGGGTTCAGGATTAATACAATTGGGCATTGTAAATGACAGCAATCTAATTCCAAGTATCAGCAACCTTCCATTTTATTCTGTAGACTCTCAATGGGTAGATAAAGAAGCACCAACTTTACTAAGTTTAAATTCTATTTCAGACTCTTTACTAAAAGCAGGTGATACTTTAAAACTAGCACTTACATTTAGCGAACCAGTTCAATTACAACAAAATTCGCCGTCGAATTTCTTACCAATTACCATCGGAACAAACACAAGAAATTTGGTTTATACTTCGGGAAATAATTCCAACTCATTAATTTTTCAATACAGAATACAAGCTGGAGAATTTGATAAAGATGGCATACAGGTTGCTAGTTCATTTGTAGAAAAAAATCTGCTAATTGGTGATCAAATTGGCAACCTTGCATCTCTTGTTTTTAATTCAACAGCAATTAAACAAATTAAAGTAGATGCCATTGCTCCTGCATTTGTTTCATCCAATGATACAACTGTAGAAATTTGCATCACCAATACAGTTTTTTCACTAAATAATTATTTAAGTGTAATAAATAAAGAACCAGGAGAAATACTCACCTGGAAATTAAGCAGCCCTCCTACTAAACTATCTTTAGCTACATCCTTATTTCAACAAAGTAGTACATCAACATCTTTTCAACCTAATGCATTTTCTTTAACCAATAGTTCTGGCTTTATAGGAAGAGATTCATGTGCTTTTGTATTGAGTGATGGTATTCATCAGGTATTCAAAAAAATCTACATTACTACAGTTGCAATTACAACAAGCAATACCATTCAATCAAACCAAGAAATTTGTACCAACAGCAATATTCAACCAATTGTTGGCACAGAAAAACTTATAATAGATTCGGCAGCAGTTTATTTATGGGAAATGAGCAGTATTGCTGATACTTCAGGATTTATAGCAGCAACAGGGAAAAATCAATTGAAAGATTTTCCAACTATTACACTAAATAAAACCAGTTGGTTCAGAAGAAAATTAATCAAAGGGGCCTGTGTAAATATATCTAATCCAGTACAGATAAAAGTTTGGAATACGGGTTTATGGAATGGCATAGTTAATACAAATTGGAATAATACAGCCAATTGGTGTGGCAATAAATTACCCAATGA
>VIKJ01000138.1 GCA_008080615.1 Chitinophagaceae bacterium
AGGAAATATTGCTTTGAATTATTTTTTCATTCCACATGAAGTATCTTTAAATATAAAATGATAGGCCTTGAGAATAGATCCTAATTTAAAAAAAATGACAAAGGAGGAGAAGGCGGCCTATGATCAAGCACAACTTGAAATCAAAACAAAATATGGGGCTATTGCACTCTCCTTTGTAAGTGTATTTTATTTTTTTATTAAACTGCTTTTTCTATAATGGAGAAACCGAAAAATATAACGGTTAATAAGAGCAGCTTATCCTTTTTTACGAAAAAGGGTTTTAGTGACACATTTCTTTCTAACAAATTAGAAGGCCCAAGCGGGATTATTTTTCTGCTCACCAGTTCGGTTTTTTTTGCGTTTGTTATTTCTAAATATGGTATGGTGCCTGGGATCATGATTATTTTATTATTAATTGGGTTACCAGTTGTATACGGGTTAGTTGCTTTTCCCAAATTTGGCTTAGTGGTATTTTTAACCTGCGCTTATTTTATTATGTGGGTGGGCAGGTTTGGAATAGATTTTCCTTTGGGAACCTTGATGGACTTGATGGAAGTGCTATTTATTATTGGTTTATTTATTCAGCAGAAAAAGAAAGCAGATTGGGAGATTTTTAAAGGACCAATGAGTACAATGATATTGATTTGGATATTGTATAATCTTATTGAAGTAATTAATCCTACTGCAGAATCTAGATTAGCATGGGTTTACACGGTTAGATCAGTTGCTGTGATCATGTTAATGTACTTTATATTCCTGTATAATATTCGCACGAAGGAGTTTGTGAAATTAATATTGAAAATGTGGCTTTTATTCTCTTTAATTGGCGCATTGTATGGATTAAAACAACAGTATATAGGGTTTAGTGATGCAGAGGATCGCTACCTGCATTCTGACCCTAATATTGAACTCTTGCTTTTTATTGGAGGGCAATGGCGAAAATTCTCCATTTATAATGATCCAGTTGCATTCTCATACAATATGGTAGTAAGTAGTTTACTTTGTTTAGGAATTTTAACTGGTCCTATTTCAAAGAATAAAAAAATTATTGTTGCTTCAATTGCGCTGCTTTGTTTGCTTTCTATGCTTTACTCTGGTACTAGGGGGGCATTTGTTTTACCCCCAGTTGCATTGGTTATGTTTGCTATTTTAAAGTTTAATAAGCAAGTAATGATAGCGGGTATAGCGTTTATGCTAATTATGGCAGCAGCTATTTTTATTCCTACTACAAATCCTACCTTATATCGTTTTCAAACAGCTTTTCGACCTTCGGAAGATGCTTCATTTAATGTTAGGAAAATAAATCAAAAGCGTATTCAACCTTTTATTCAAACCCATCCATTGGGTGGGGGATTGGGTGCTACTGGTACTTGGGGCCAGCGATTTGCTCCTAATTCTATGTTAGCTAATTTTCCTCCAGATAGTGGATACGTTAGGGTGGCTGTTGAATTGGGGTGGGTAGGATTATTTATTTTTTGTTTATTAATCTTTACCATTCTGAGGGTGGGGATAAATCATTGTTTTGCTATACAAGATCCAGAATTAAAGTCCTATTGTTTAGCAATGGTATTGATTATCTTTACATTTCATGTTGGCAATTATCCGCAGGAAGCAATTGTGCAGTTCCCATCTAATGTTTACTTTTATTTGGCTGCTGCATTAATTGAAATCTGCTATAGAATAGATCAAAAAAGCAATACAATTCCCATCACTAAATAATAAAAGTATGATTAAGGGTAGAGATATTGTAGTTGTAGGGCAACAACCATGGGACGTAGAAATTGGTAGTAATTGTAAAAATATTGCGCTAGAATTCAGTAAGCACAATCGAGTACTTTATGTAAATTCTCCTTTAGATCGCATTACAGCATGGAAAAATAAGCATGATCAAAGGGTAATCAAAAGGGCGAATATTGTTGCGGGGAAAGAGGCCGGGTTGATAGAATTAGCTCCTGGTTTTTGGAACTTGTATCCAAATAAAATGATTGAATCTATTAATTGGATAGGTAGTCAATGGGTTTTTGAAATGTTGAATAAGTTAAACAATAAACGATTTGCGGAAAGTATTCAAAATGCCATTCAGCAACTTGGCTTCAAGGATATTATTTTATTTAATGATAACGATATGTTCAGGTGTTTTCATCTGAAGCAATTATTAAAGCCAACTGTTAGCGTATACTATTCAAGAGATTTCATGTTAGCAGTAGATTACTGGAAGAAGCATGGAGTAAAATTAGAGCCTGAATTAATTGCTCAGTCTGACGTTTGTGTTGCCAACTCTACTTATTTAGCTGATTATTGTAAAAAATACAATCCACAGTCATATTATGTTGGGCAGGGCTGCGAACTCGAAATTTTTACTGGATTTTCTGGGAAAGAAAAACCAATCGACATGCAAACTATAGCAAGCCCTATAATAGGCTATGTGGGCGCTTTATTAGGATTAAGACTAGATATAGATATTCTCGTTTATATTGCAAAGACTAAGCCCGAATGGAATATTGTATTGGTTGGGCCCGAGGATGACACTTTTAAGCTGAGCGAATTACATCTATTACCTAATGTTTATTTCTTGGGATCTAAAGCGCCAGATCAATTGCCACAATACATTAATGCTTTTGATATTTGTTTAAATCCTCAGATTTTAAGTGAAGTAACAGTTGGAAACTATCCTCGTAAAATTGATGAGTATTTAGCAATGGGCAAGCCCGTTGTGGCAACAAGTACACCATTTATGGAGGCTATTTTTAGTGCGCATACTTATCTTGGAAAGAACGGGAAAGACTATGTAACTTTAATAAGCAAAGCTTTGGAAGAGAATAATGATGAAAAGCAAGCTGCAAGGGTTGCATTTGCTTCTGGTCATACTTGGGAAAACAGTGTGGGAGAAATATATAAGGCTATTGAGACAGTAATGGTTTAGGTTTAATTTATGGAAATATCCAATCCTATATCAATTGTAGTTACTACAGACGAGCACTATCTGGTGTTATTAGCAGGGTTAATTCAATCTATTGAAGCCCATAATTTTTCAAAAAAAAATATTCATTTTTATATTATAGCCGACAATATATCAATTGAAAGTAGGAGAAAATTAGTAGCATCAATTGATGAAAAATTCACTACAATTTACTGGAAAGAAGTAGATCAGGTTATTTCTCAAGGATTTAGTTTGCCAATAGATTGGTCTTCCTATCCAAGTAATATTCATTTACGATTGTTTATCCCTTCCTTTTTACCTAAGGAGGTAGAAAAAGTACTTTATTTGGATGTAGACATGATTGTTCTTAGGGATATAAATGAATTAATGGAGGTTGATATAGATAATTTTATTATAGGTGCTATAACTGATAGTAGAATACAAAATATAGGCAACCATTGGGGTGGGATAGATAATTATGCTGCCTTAGGATTGTCGCCAAATCTGCCTTACTTTAACACCGGGTTATTATTGATTAATTGTAATGCTTGGAGAAAATTTAATGCTACAGAAAAAATAATAAACTGTATTAATAATAATAAACGATTTGCCAAATATCCAGATCAGTATGGATTAAATGTTGTATTGGCTAATCAATGGAAACAGCTTGATCCACTTTGGAATTATTTTAGTGATGGAAATCACCCATCACCATTTATTGTACACTTTGTTTCTAGAAATTATCAGTCTTTATTCTGGGAATATTTAAGTAGCACTAAATGGAAACAAGTAGGAAAAATTGGAGAAATAGAACGATATTTAAAAAAGATAAGTAATGTTCTTGAGAAAGCGATAAAAGCCTTTTTTTAAAATAAAAAACATGTTCGCGAAATTAATTGCCAAACTAAACAATAAACATTTTATGTCATTGGCTGGAAATGCAGCAATGGCTGGGTTGGCAATGTTAACGATAGCTGTTCTCTTTAGGTATTTAACTAAAGTTGATATTGGGTATTGGTTTTTTTATCAAACCTTATTTGTGTTACTAGATACCTTTAGGTCTGGTTTT
>VIKJ01000139.1 GCA_008080615.1 Chitinophagaceae bacterium
TACAATCATAGGAAAAGCCGAACATTCCCCAACACCTGTTATGCCCGCATCTGTATGAATTCTGATAAAGGTGTTTTGAGCAAAAAGCATGGTTCCTGTAGCAATGGTAAAGGGCACCATTGGAATGGAATACTTGTAAATTTCTGTATGGGTAATTTGCATCTGCAAAGTTCTATTTTTTTAATAAATACACGTGTAGTTTTTTGATTTCATTCAACAAATTGTTTCATTGCTTGTTATACCTTCTATAAATAGCTATATGGAGTCTTTAAAAGGTAAAAACGTTATAATAGTTGGCGCTACAGGTTCAGTGGGTTTTCAAGCGCTTAAACTAATTCATTCGAGTGGTGCTATTGCTTTTATTACAGGCAGAAATAGCCAAAAATTAGCTGAAATAGCCAACTCCACTGGCATTCCCTCTAATCGTGTTTTTGAAATGGACATTACCAATGAAGCTTCTGTTAATGCTACCGTAGAACAAATTTTGCAACAAACGTCTACCATCGACATTGTGATCAATGCTGCCGGAATTGGTATCATCAAACCAATGGATACCCTAAGTAGTGCTGAATTTGAGCAAACCCTTCAAATAAATTTAATTGGTGCTTTTTATCTAGTGAAGGCAGTGTTGCCTGCTATGAAAGCAGTAAAAAAAGGCCTAATTATTCATATTCCTGGAGTTTTGGGTAAAGTGCCCATGGCAGGAGCAGCTGCGTATAGTGCCAGTAAATATGGGCTTGTAGGAATGATGCAGAGCATTAGAGAAGAATTAAAACGCACGGATATTCGCATTACCAATCTTTTCTTAGGTGGTGTAGACTCTGCATTCTGGGACAATATTGACCTTCGGGTTCAGAGAGATAAAATGATTTTGGCCGAAGAAGCAGGTAAAGCCATTTGGTTTTTATGCCAACAACCGCTAAGCGGGGTGGTAAGTGAGATGGTTTTACAGCCCTTTAACCACCAGGCTATCTAGCCATTTGTAAAATAATTTCAAATTTTTGCTAAAAGAGCTTCGTACTTATTTTATATGTACCGATATTCGCAGTACGAACAATCGTTAGCATGAATATATCCTTCGACAATACCGAAAACGCATTTGCTTATAAATCTGATAAAGAACTAAAAGGTGCCCGCTTTTTGTTTAACACAATGGGTTTTCCTTGGTTTGTGCAAATTGGTACAAGGCTAACCCCTTATATCATGAAAACAGGTATACCAATGGTGCATAGCATTATTCGTAAAACCATTTTCAAACAATTTGTTGGGGGTGAAACATTAGAGGAAACTGCCGAAGTGGGCAACATGTTGGGTAAATATGACATTCAAGTTATTTTAGATTATGGAGTAGAAGGCAAAGAAGGAGAAGACAATTTCGATTTAGCTACAGATGAATTTATTCGTGTAGTTAATTACGCTGCTACACAATCCAATATACCTTTCATTAGCATTAAAGTAACTGGTTTAGCAAGATTTGAATTATTGCAAATTTTAAATGAAGCGCCTCGCTTAAGAAGTGGTATTCATGACCATGAAGAAGAAATTAATGAGTGGGATAGGGTTAGAGAGCGCATGTTTACTATTTGTGAAGTAGCAGCAGAAAAAAATATTGGTGTATTAATTGATGCAGAAGAAAGTTGGATTCAAGACCCAATTGACAGGCTCACCATGGAAATGATGGAAGAGTTTAATAAAGAGCGGGTGATTGTTTACAATACTATTCAATTGTACCGTCACGATCGCTTGAGCTTTTTAAAACTCTCTCATAAAATAGCCAAACAACAAGGGTTTAAATTGGGTATGAAATTGGTGCGTGGCGCTTATATGGAAAAAGAACGCGAAAGGGCTATTGAAAAAGGCGTGCCATCTCCAATTCAAAAAGACAAAGTTGCTACGGATGCAGATTTTAATGAATCAGTTCAATATTGTTTAGAAAACTTAAATGATATTGCTGTAATCATTGCTTCTCACAATGAGGAAAGTAATTTATTTGCAGCCAATCTAATGCAAGAAAACGGAATTAGTCACAATCACCCTCATATCCATTTTTCTCAGCTATTTGGTATGAGTGATAATATCACATTTAACCTAGCAAAAGAAGGATTGAATGTGAGCAAATATCTTCCATTTGGCCCTATTAAAGATGTTATTCCCTATTTAATGCGTAGAGCAAAGGAGAATAGCAGTGTAAGTGGCCAAACAGGTAGGGAATTATCACTTATTAAGAAAGAATTGAACAGAAGAAAAGGCTAATTCACTATTTCTCCCCACTTCGGTTTTATCCCATTATTTCCTCAATAGGAGGGCGTAATTTGCGTGACTATGCAACAATACCACGATCTGTTAAAACATATACTTCAAAACGGGGTTTCTAAAACTGACCGAACAGGAACAGGCACTATCAGCTGTTTTGGTTATCAAATGCGCTTTAATTTGGCGGATGGATTTCCGATGGTCACAACAAAAAAATTGCACCTTAAAAGCATCATTCACGAGCTGCTTTGGTTTTTACAAGGCAATACCAATATTCAATACCTTACTGAGCATGGGGTTGGTATTTGGAATGAGTGGGCCAATGAAAATGGTGATTTGGGTCCTGTGTATGGAAAACAATGGCGTAGTTGGGAAGGTGCTAATGGTGAAACTTTCGACCAAATAAAAGATGTATTACATCAACTCAAAAACAATCCTGATAGCAGAAGAATGATTGTGAGTGCGTGGAATGTAGCCGATTTGCCCAAAATGGCTTTGATGCCATGCCATAGTTTATTTCAGTTTTATGTGGCTGATGGAAAATTAAGTTGTCAATTATATCAACGCAGTGCGGATGTGTTTTTGGGCGTTCCTTTTAATATTGCTTCTTATGCATTACTTACCATGATGATGGCACAAGTGAGTGGGCTTGCATATGGAGATTTCGTTCATAGCTTTGGTGACGTGCACATTTATAACAATCATTTAGAGCAAGTAAATTTACAATTGAGTAGAATGCTATTTCCTTTGCCAACCATGCGATTGAATGATTCGGTAAAAGATATTTTTGCATTTAAATTCGAAGACTTTACACTAGAAAATTATCAATCTCATCTTGGTATTAAAGCACCTGTTGCCGTATAATCCATTTCAATAAATCAATTGCATGATCGTTTCTTTAATTGTTGCTATTTCTACAAACAATGCCATTGGTAAGAATAATCAATTGTTGTGGCACTTGCCAAACGATATGAAATTTTTTAAAAATAGTACTTGGGCAATGCCTGTGATCATGGGTAGAAAAACCTTTGAATCGATGAATTCAAAGCCATTGAACGGCAGATTGAATATAGTTATCACACGTCAAAAAGATTGGGCCATAGAAGGGGTAGAGGTGGTTAACTCTTTAGAGGCTGCACTAGCATTAGCTGCAGCTAATGATTATAGAGAATCCTTTATAATTGGGGGAGGAGAAATTTATAGAGATGCTTTGCCGCTTGCACATAAAATTTATCTTACACGCGTAGATGCAACCATTGATGGGGATACTTTTTTTCCTGAATGGGACGAAAGCCAGTATTCGTTAACGCACAATGACTATCATTTTGCAGATGCAAAGCATCAATACAATTACTGTTTGAGAAATCTACAGGATAATGGAACTAATTCCCCTTTTATATCTTTTACTGATGCCTTTTTTCATTATTGGTTCGGTATTACTTCCCCTAAATTGGCGGATCATTTGCACTAGGGTAGTTGCTGTATTTAATTTATTGCTTCTTTGGAACGCCATCTATAGAATCCGTTTATTAACGGGCATGATTCAACTTTTTAGAACCCTTGGTTTGGGAGAGAATCCATCTTTTCAATTATCAGATTGGTTAAATAAACCGATGATCCATTTTCTAGGGTCCATCTTTTTACCCTTTCTATTTTTAGTTCCAACTATCCGCCACTCGCAATGGGCTTCCTTATTAATGCATTTTTTTGTGCTAAGTTATTTTGTTTGGACTAGCCAAGATGCAATACAAATTTTTGTAGCTATTGGGTATGTAGTTAGTTTATTTGCAGCAACTTTTTCATCGCTTTGGTTATTGAAAAAACTTCCATTTCAAAATATTCAATCAAATGGCTAGGTCATTATTGCAAGTTTTGAAATATGTTCAATATTATTTCACTGCTTCTAATGCTAAGGGACACGGAATTCATTCACCCTTTGTATTTGAACTGGTAACAAAAGTGCTCAATGACGATCGGCAATTTTATTCATTTGAGCCTATCGAAAGTTTGCGTAAGCAAATTATTCGTCAAAATAAAAAAAGCAAAAGTGGTGCATTAAGCAGAATGATGTTGCCCAAATATGATCAGTTATTATTTAAACTGGTACATTTTTGGTCACCCGATTTGATCGTTCATTTAGGTAGTTCCATCTTATTGAATGTGCCCTATTTGGCTAGTGCTAATTTGAATACGCCTTTATATGCTCTTGAACCAAGTTTGACTAATGCTGAATTGGCTAATGCTCAATTTATCCAATTGGGTTTAAATAATATACAGTTGATACCGGGGAGTTTAAGCAACAATTTGCCTGATGTACTTGGCAAAATAACTAAACTAGATCTTGCTTTGGTAAATGTAGAATTGAATTCTGATGGCTTAATTACCTTATTTGAACAATTAGTGGAAAAAGCGCATCCAGGTTCTATGATTGTATTGAGTCATATTCATTTAAACGCTGAAATGGAAAGGGCTTGGGAACAAATAAAACTGCATGAAGCTGTAACACTTACATTGGATCTTTTTCATTTGGGGTTGGTTTTTTTCAGGAAAGAAAATATTATAAAAGAAAATTTTATCATTCGTTTTTAAATAGGTTTTCACGTTATTTACTTTGCTTACCATTCTTATAAGTTCTTTTAAACAATCCAAAAAATGGCGTAAATTTAGAGATGATTATTGGTATACTAAAAGAGCCACAAGAAGAAAACAGAGTATCCCTTCTTCCAGAACAAGCAGAAGGTTTAATCAAAAACGGAAATCAGGTTTGGTTAGAGAAAGGTGCAGGTGAAAAAGCCTTTGCTTTAGATGAAGCTTATCTAGCTTGCAATGTAATTATACAAGAAAGAACTAAAATAATTCAGGAAGCAGACATTCTCTTAAGTTACTGGGCTATTCCAGAAGCTATAGCTGGTCAAATTAAGGAGGACGCTATTTTAATCGGCGTTTATCAGCCCTTATTTCAATTTAATTTAATGAAGCAGTGGGCCCAGCAAAAGCTTACCTGTTTTAGTTTAGATATGATTCCCCGAACTACTAGGGCTCAATCCATGGATGTATTAAGTAGCCAGGCAAATATTGCAGGCTATAAAGCAGTATTGTTTGCTGCCAATTTATTTCCCAGATACTTCCCCATGTTTATGACTGCTGCTGGCAGTATTGCTCCTGCAAAATTATTGGTTCTCGGTGCTGGTGTTGCTGGATTACAGGCAGTGGCTACCGCTAAGCGATTGGGTGCTGTTGTAGAGGTTTCGGATACAAGGCCAGCGGTTAAAGAAGAAGTAATGAGTTTGGGCGCAAAGTTCATTGAGATAGAGGGCGCAGCTGATGCGTCCGCAGCTGGTGGTTATGCGGTAGAACAATCTGCTGAGTTTAAACAAAAACAGCAGGAGCGCTTAGCGCAATCTGTTGCAAAGTCTGATATCATCATTGCTACTGCACAGTTACAAGGCAAACAAGCGCCTTTACTCATTTCAGAAGCAATGCTTAAAACAATGAAGGCAGGGTCGGTGGTGATTGATTTAGCGGCTGCTACTGGGGGCAATGTATTTGGTGTACAAAATAACGCAACCATTCAATTGCACGGTGTTACCTTGGTGGGGAATAGTCAATTGCCTTCTACAATGCCTTGGGATGCTAGTAAAATGTATGGTAAAAACTTATTGAACTTTTTACAATTGATTTTAAACAAAGAAGGAAAATTACAATTGAATTTTGAAGATGATTTAATTAAGGGATGTTGTATAACACATAATGCAACAGTAACCAATAGTCGTGTTGCTGAATTAATCAACACATAAAATTGAATGAAACAATGGATACCGTTTTAACTTATTTACAACAGCATATTAGTATCTTCTATATTGTAATCTTATCTATTTTTTTAGGAATAGAAGTGATAGGAAGGGTGCCCAGTGTATTGCATACACCTTTAATGAGCGGAGCTAATGCAATTCATGGAGTGGTTATTATTGGCGCCATCATTGTAATGGGTAGGGTAGAAGCAGGAAATTATCCAGCGTTGATGATTGGATTTTTGGCTGTGGTGCTTGGAACCCTTAATGTAGTTGGTGGATTTGTTGTTACCGATAGAATGCTCGAAATGTTTAAGAAGAAAAAATAAGAATGGAACTAAACTTGCTTACCCTTTGTTACCTCATTGGATCAATTACATTTATTATTGGTCTTAAAATGCTTTCGCATCCTGAATCTGCCCGTAAAGGTAATTTGATTGCTGCTGCAGGTATGACCATATCTATTTTTGGAACCATTTTTTTATATCAGGAAGAGGGTGTTTTCTTACACAATTATGCATGGATTTTTTCTGCATTAATCATTGGTACTATCATTGGTACAATTGCAGCAAAGAAAGTGAAAATGACTTCCATGCCCGAGTTGGTAAGTTTATTTAATGGAATGGGAGGGGCTTGTGCCGCATTAATTTCAATCATCGAATTTCAACATATTGAAAATAATATGCTCAATAATGCCAATGCTGCTACAGCAGATACCGCTACTTTATTGAGTGTTTTTGCTGGGTTGGTAATTGGTTCTGTTTCCTTTGCAGGAAGTTAAGGTAAAAGACTTTTCATTTAAAGGTCAACAAGTATTCAATATGCTGCTTTTTGTTTTCATTGTAGTACTTTCTGCATATTTAATTGTACAATTAAATAGCACCAACTATGGTTTATTTTATCTGGTATTTGCAGCAGCATTGTTATACGGTGTGTTATTTGTTTTTCCTATTGGTGGTGCAGATATGCCTGTGGTAATTTCTTTATTGAATTCATTTACTGGAGTAGCTGCTGCTTGTGCTGGTTTTTTATACAACAATCAGGTAATGCTTACGGGCGGTATTTTGGTAGGAGCTGCTGGTACTTTGTTAACTATTCTGATGTGCAAAGCCATGAACAGAAGTTTACTGAACGTGCTTATTGGTTCGTTTGGTGCAACTGCTTCAGGAACCCAACAAGCTGTTACAGGTAACTATAAAGAAATTAGCTTAAGTGATGCTGCTGTTTGCATGAGTTATGCGAATAAAGTGATTATTGTACCAGGATATGGATTGGCTGTTGCACAAGCACAGCACGTATGCCATGAACTAGAAAAATTGTTAGCAGAAAAAGGGGTGGAAGTTAAATATGCTATTCATCCTGTTGCAGGTAGAATGCCTGGTCATATGAATGTTTTATTAGCTGAGGCCGATGTAGATTATGACAATCTGATGGAAATGGAACAAGCCAATGATGAATTTAAATCAACCGATGTGGTACTAATATTGGGAGCAAATGATGTAGTTAATCCTGCAGCAAAATCAGATCCTGCTTCACCCATTTACGGAATGCCTATTTTAGAAGTTGAACAGGCTAAAACTGTTATTGTAAATAAGCGAAGTATGAAACCTGGGTATGCGGGTATAGAAAACGCCTTATTTTTTCAACCCAAAACATCCATGCTATTTGGTGATGCCAAAGTAGCTTTACAAAAATTGGTTGCCGAAATTAAGGCACTTTAATGTTGGAATAATTCAAACATCAATCAATCATTTCATTTGTCATTACCAGAAATTTTTTTAAATAGCTTAAGCGGAGTAGCGGGTTTTGATCAATCTGCAT
>VIKJ01000140.1 GCA_008080615.1 Chitinophagaceae bacterium
AGTTTTTCAAAATCTTTTTTGGTTGATGCTGCTATTCGGTTTGAAAACTATAGTGATTTTGGGTCTACAACCAATGGAAAAATTGCAGTAAGATATAAAGTAAACAAAACTTTTACCATCCGTGGATCAGCAAGCACAGGATTTCGTGCACCTTCATTACAACAGCGTTATTATGCAAATACAGCTACTGTTTTTAATAGTGGTGTTGCGTCGGAAGTGGGTACTTTTACCAACGATAGTCGTCCTGCTAAATTGCTTGGAATACCATCATTAAGTCCTGAAATATCTAAAAGTATTAGCTTAGGCTTTACCAGTAGTATTGGAAAGTTAAAAGTTACAGTAGATGGCTATTTTACTAACATCAAAGACAGGGTAATTTATACTGGTCAATTTACTGGAAGCAATGCCACAACTGCATCAGCTGTAGACAAAGAAATTTATCAATTATTATCCTTAGCAAATGCAACCAGTGCGGCATTTTTTGCAAATGCTTTAGATACAGATACAAAAGGATTGGATGTGATTATATCATATAAATCATCATTAGGGAAAGGAAATTTTAGTGCAGATTTAGCTGCTAATTTTAATAAAACAGAACAGGTAGGACCTATTCATACTTCAACAAAATTAGTTGGAAAAGAAAGTACTTACTTTAGTAATTCTAGTAGAGTTTATCTAGAAAATGTTGTACCAAATACAAAAGCAAATCTCACTTTAAATTATAATATCAATAAATTCAATATTTTTCTTCGCAACAACTATTTTGGAAAAGTAACAGAAGCAAGTAATACTATTGCTAATCAACAACGTTATGCCGCTAAAATAGTTACCGATTTATCGATTGGTTATAAACTCAGCAAATTGATCAATTTAAGTGTAGGTTCTAACAATCTATTAGATATATATCCAGAAAAAATTGGCATTGCTGGTAATAACAATTCGGGTCAATTTATTTATTCGAGAAGTGCTCAACAATTTGGCTTTAACGGTAGATATATATTCGGTAGAATCGACATTTCCTTATAATTTTTAAACTTATAAAAAAGAGGCTGTCTCAAAAAGACAGCCTCTTTTTTATTTAATGTAGTTTACCCATATTTATATAAATTCAACAATATTGAGCAGTAAAATAATTCATTTAATGAAAAAAAGATATCAGGTACTTCTTGTTTTATCGGTACTTTCAATGATTACTTTTTTAGATAGAATTGCATTGTCTTCTGCAAGTTCGTCTATCATGGAAGATTTACATATTAGTACTAAGCAATGGGGTTGGATCTTGGGTATATTTACAATTGCATACGGTGCTTTTGAAATTCCCTCAGGATGGCTTGGCGATAAAATTGGAGGAAAGAAAGTTCTTACTAGAGTAGTTATTTGGTGGTCAGTATTAACAATTTTAACTGGATTTTCATCGGGTTTTATTATGCTATTAGTCGTTCGATTTCTGTTTGGTATTGGTGAAGCAGGTGCCTACCCAAATATATCCATCATATTAAGCAAATGGTTTCCTGTTTTGGAAAGAGGTAGGGCCCAAGCCTATATTTGGGGTGCTTCGAGAATTGGGGCGGCGTTAACCCCTTTTATTGTATTGCCACTACAACAAAAGTACAGCTGGCATATGCCTTTTTATATTTTAGGAGCTGCTGGAATTGTTTGGGTTGTATTTTGGGTCTATTGGCACAGAGAAGAACCTGCAACATGTAAATCTATAAGTAAAGATGAATTAGAGTTAATAGAGTTGAACCGAGATTTAAATGTAGATATAGCGCAAAAAAGTAAATTTTGGAGAATATTTAAAACGCCCAATGTTTGGTTTCTTATGGGAATGTATTTCTGCTATGCAATAGGTGCATACTTTTTTCAAAGTTGGTTTCACACTTATTTAGAAAAAGGAAGGCTCATTCCAAAAAATCAACTTATATGGGCATCATCTTTACCATATATTCTTGCTGCGATTGGTTGCTTGTCAGGAGGTTGGCTTAGTGATAAGGCATGTTTGCGATTTGGCAAAAAGTGGGGGCGAAGAATTGTTCCAATGATTGGATTATTTATTTCGGGGATTTGTTTAATTAGTGCCTCTTTAATATCTGATAATTTTATTGCAATAATTGCACTAGGGGCTGGGATGGCTTTTATGGATGTTACTGCTCCAGTATCTTGGGCTGTTGCAATGGACTTAGGTGGAACACAGAGTGGAGCTGTTTCTGGTTCTATGAATACTGCAGGATTAACAGGTGCCTATTTGAGTACTGTTTTATTTGGTTATTTAGCTTCGTCTTATGGATATAATTTACCAGTATTGTTAATTGGTATTCTTGTTTTGGTAGGCTCTTTTTTATGGCTTGAAATTGATTCTACCTTAAAAATTGCTTAGTGAAAAAATTATCCGAAAAATTTAGAATGCTTAATATATTGCTGATCCTTTGCATATATAAAGAAGCAAGACTCGCCTTGTATGGTTTCTATAATTTCAGCAACCTGATTATTAGGTACAGCAGGGCAACCTTGGCTGATACCTAAATAGCCTAATTGTTCAATAGCAGTATTGCTTACATAATTGGCTTCTTAGGATTTTCTCCTTAATGGGGCTTATTGCTTTAGCTTCTGGCTTTGCAGTATTTGGTTTGACAATTAAAAAGAATAAAATTTATAATACATAACTTACTTTGATCCCAAGCAGAAATTAGTATACAAAAAGCTTTATAAAATTCTTATTGTTTTAGGAATAAGCATATTGGGCACTATGAGTATTGGGCCTCCTATAAGTAATGGAATTTGAATTGGTATTAATGTACTTGACAATAAATTATATTTTGGTGAAGTATAGGTGTGGTATTACACTGTAACATATTCACTGCAATTGGTTACTTTGGTCTTATATTATCATAATTTTCATCATTTGTATATGCAAGTAGCTATTTTACGTATTTCCCGAAAGATTCATAGAACAATGGGCGCCTTCTTGTTTTTGTTCTTTTTTATTATTGCCATTACTGGATTATTATTAGGTTGGAAAAAAAATAGTAATGGATGGATACTTCCAGAAACAACAAAAGGAATTTCAACAAATTTTGATAATTGGAAGACCACAAAAGAACTTTTAAAAATTTCCGATAGTATATTAATTACTAAAGTAGATAAATCTTTAAGTACAAAATTAGACAGAATTGATATCAGAAAAGATAAGGGAATTGTTAAGTTTATTTACACCTACGATTATTGGGAAATTCAATTAGATGGACAATCTGGAAATGTTTTACGGATTAGTCAACGCAGATCTGACTTTATCGAGGACATACATGATGGATCATTCCTTGATTACTATTTCAAAAACGACGGAGAGTATATTAAATTAATTTATACGTCTATAATGGGTCTATCATTATTCTTATTCACCGTAACAGGATTTTGGCTCTGGTTTGGGCCAAAATTAATCAGGAATAAAAAAAGGAAATAATCACAACATTTTGCTCGGCTTGGTTTTCACAAATAACAGCTTAAAAGAAGTGAAATAAGAAAAATATAAGTCTATTTCGATCTTCTAGTTTGTTGATTATCAATAAAAGATAAATTATAGTATGCATCCAGAAACCCTCATAATCAGGACC
>VIKJ01000141.1 GCA_008080615.1 Chitinophagaceae bacterium
AATATCAATAGTGGCACATTTAATGTAAAAGGAGTAAAGCAAGTAGGCGATTTATATGCCAACGAATTACGTAAACTAGGCTTTACCATAGAATGGGTTCAACTACCCGATTCATTAAAAAGAGCAGGCCATTTAGTAGCATATAGAAAAGGGAAAAAGGGCAAGAAGCTTTTTTTAATTGGGCATTTAGATACCGTGTTTGAACCAGATATGCCAGCCAATCCATTTACCAAATTAACAGACAGTACTATTACTGGGCAGGGAATTAATGATATGAAAGGCGGAGATGTAATTATCATTGGTGCAATGAAGGCCTTGGCTGATTTAAAATTATTAGATGATGCAAGTATTACCATTTATATGACAGGTGATGAGGAAAATGCAGGAGATCCAAGAGAGGTAAGCCGTGGTGATTTTATCAAGCGCGCTAAAGAGCATGATATTGCATTAGCATTTGAAGGAGCTAGTGGATTAAACAGTATTGCAACTGCACGCAGAGGCGCCAGTGGATGGACATTAGAAGTAGAAGCTAGGCAAGGCCATTCATCAGGTGTTTTTAGTGGAGGAGGATATGGTTCTATTTATGAAGCAGTAAGAATTATCAATACTTTCAGAGAGCAATTAAGTAAGGAGCAATACCTCACATTTAACCCCGGCTTATTTATTGGAGGATCTGAAATTGATGTGGATACCGAAGCACAAAGGGGAACTGCATCAGGCAAAACCAATATCATTTCTCCAAAAACAGTGGTGATAGGAGATTTACGTTTTTTAACAGAAGAACAAAAAATAAATGCCCGCAAAACCATGTTGGCAATCACACAACAAAACCTTCCAGGATCAAAAGCAACCATTCGTTTTAGAGATGGCATTCCTTCTATGGCACCAACAAAGGGCAATAAAGCATTGGCGAATGAATTAAGTAAAACAAGTGAAGCGCTTGGCTTTGGAAAGGTTATACCGGGCAATCCGGGTAGCAGGGGTGCAGGAGATATTTCTTATGTAGCAGCTTATGTAGATTGTTTAGATGGTATGGGTGCTAGCGGCAGAGGTGCACATGCACCAGGAGAAGTATTGAATGTAAAAGAATTCCCCAACCTCATGAAAAGGGCTGCAGTATTCATTTATAGGCTTACTAGATAAAAAATTTGGCTTCCTGTTAAATAAAAAATAAGTTGTAGCAATAAATAATATGTTATGAAAAAATGGTTTTTGTATTTGATGGTATTGATGGTGATGCAAAGCAATGCACAAGTATTGCCATTAAGAGAGCAAGCCAATATAATGGATGATTTGCTAGCTTATCGCCTCAATCATTTACTACCTCAACTAATGGAGAAAAATGGTATTGATATGTGGGTAATGATCACCAGAGAATACAATGAAGACCCGATTGTTAAAACCATGTTGCCAGCAACCTGGATCAGTGCGAGAAGAAGAACCATCTTAGTATTTTATTACAATCCCACAACAAAAGTATTTACCAAATCGGCCGTTGCCCGATACAATGTTGGCGACCAAATTGCTGCAGCATGGGATATGAAAAAATATCCCAATCAGTGGGATGCACTCAATGCATTGATAGTAGAAAAAAATCCCAAGAAAATAGCCCTCAATACTTCGGAAAATTTTGCACACGCAGATGGTATGGATCATACAGAATATGAAACCTTAATCAAATCATTGCCAGCAACATTTAAGCAGCGTGTTGTTTCTGCAGAACCATTGGCTGTAAATTGGTTAGAAACAAGAACAGAAAGAGAAATGCAATTGTATCCGCAATTGATCCGCATCAGTAAAAATATTATTGCAGAAGGATTTAGTAGCAATGCAATAACGCCAGGCATAACCACCACCGAAGACTTGGTTTGGTGGTTTCGTCAAAAAATAAATGACCTAGGTTTAACTACTTGGTTTCATCCATCGGTAGAAATACAGCGTAACGAC
This sequence comes from Chitinophagaceae bacterium, assembly GCA_008080615.1. GTDB lineage: Bacteria > Bacteroidota > Bacteroidia > Chitinophagales > Chitinophagaceae > Sediminibacterium. The sequence goes on from VIKJ01000141.1 coordinate 1,948, forward strand.
ACCGTTGCATTTGATCATTTAAAAGCTTTTACCAGCAAGGGTTACGACAGTAAGAATATAATTCAACAAGGCGATTTATTACATGTAGATTTTGGTATTAGTTATTTAAGATTGAATACAGATATTCAGGAACACGCTTATGTATTAAAGCCAAACGAAAAAGATGCTCCTGCCTATTTAAAAAATGCAATGGCAAAAGCCAATCGCTTGCAGGATATTCTTACAGAGCAATTCAAAGAAAATAAAACAGGTAATCAAATTTTAGCAGATGCATTAGCGCAAGCAAAAAAAGAAAATATAGAAGGCACTATCTATACGCACCCAATAGGATATCACGGACACGCAGCAGGCCCCACTATTGGATTATGGGATCAACAAGGTGGTGTACCTGGTAGTGGAGATTTTCCTATGCACTTACGTACTGCTTATTCAATTGAATTAAATGCAGCCGTAGTAATTAATGAATGGAAAAAAACCATCCGCATTATGTTAGAACAAGATGGCTATTTTGATGAGAATGGTTTTAGGTATATCAATGAACGACAAACCAATTTACACTTGATAGGTAATCAACGTTAATGCGCTCTGCTGGCGTATTCGGGGCGTATTACCCAGCTGTTTAATTTGGGTTTTCTATAAACCAACCAATAGAAAAAAAATAGTGTGGTTGCGCAAGTAATTGCCATGATAATCCATTGTGGTATGGTATTGTGCAAATCAATTAACAAGCCATCTGCATGTTGATCTCCAAAGCCCAATAGTGCAGGAATTCTAAACCAATAATAAATAGAAACACCCGCAGCTGCGAATGAACTAATCAATATGCGTTCGTTTTTTTCTTTACCCAATCCTTCAAAAAGAATAAAGATCATTACAGAAGCTAAGAAACCAATCAACGGATAAATATAAGCATCAAAAAATACCCATGCATTGGTTTCGCCAGTATGATCTGGTACCTGAAACCATCCCCAAATAAAGCCTGGCAAACCTCCAATGATCATCAAGCCACTAAGCGTTTGATAAATATTTTTTTTGGTGATGGCAGGATGAAAATTAGGAGTAGTATCAGGGCAGGGCACCGTGCACTTTACACAATGATCACAATGCGCATTGGGCAATGCTACAATTGTATTACCGCCATATAATTTTTCTACAGGATGAACCGGGCATAGTGAAGAACACCAGCCACTTTTCCAATCATAATTAAAGCCCATTAGTAAACCTACCAATGTTGTCAGGAATAACAATAAAGCAGTTGCAAACCCGTTAGTATTAAAAATGGCATGCCTTAATGGAACAATTGCATACAAGCCTATAACAGCAACCAATTGCAATTTTGATTGCAATAGAGGATCCATTTTTTTTCGCTTAGAAATATTTAAATGTCTTGGCAGTAAAACAGTGGTTGCCAAAGGACAAATATTTCTCCATAAACCAGTTGCAACAACCAGCAATGCAGGTGCAATAGGAATTAATATGTTCCAAAGAATCAGTAAACCAACACTGGGATAAAAAATTAGTAGCAAGAAAATAGCCAAGCCAATCATCCAAACCAAAGCTTGTGCAATTCTCCAATACATCACCCTTTTTGCAGACAAATCTGCGCCCTTTTTAAGATGGGGCTTAACAGCTGTAATCATGTACAAGCAGTATTAAATAAGTACATTACCATCAAAAGTAGTGCCTTGCATAATATAATGACCGCTGCGTGTATTATCTGTATAAATATTTAAGTTAAACCCACCCAATACCCAATTCATTCCTGCGGGTAGTGCATCTTTTGAAATAAAATATTCACCTCTTGCATAAATGCTGTTAGACGCTGTAGACAAACTGCCTCTAAAAAAAGTTTTAGAACTATAGGTATAATTTTGATAAATCAATTTTAATGTAGCCGTTCCTGTTATTTCATAATTAGTATACAAAGTAAAATCTAAATCTAATGAACATCTACCGGTTTCACTACCAATTTTTACCATTTGATAACCGGTGTAATTTCTTGAACATATATCTGCAAAAGCACTCAGCATTTTTTCTTTTGCAATAGAGGATTCATTGGGGTTTAACATTACATCATCTTTCCAGGAACCACTATAAATTAACTTACCTGTTTTATCTCTGTATTCACCCAATCCATTTCTCTTACCTTTTAACCAATCACCATCATACACTTCACCTTCAGGAGAAATGGCTTTCCCTTTGCCACTAAATTCATCGTTTAAAAAAGATCCTTCATACTTAAACCCATTGGTGAGTAACATTGTACCATTTACTAAATTATTTTTTTCATACGTACCCGTAACAATTGTTCCGCTCTTAACGCTGTATTTTCCTTGTCCATTGCGCATGCCAGCCTTAAATTCACCTTCGTATGTATCACCATTTTTATAAATAATTTTGCCTTTCCCTTCATTAACGCCATTTTTCCACTGACCTTCATAAATAACTGAATCCGCATAGCGGTATTTTCCTATACCATTTTGGCAATTCCCTGTAAGGCATTTTGCAGTTACTTGTGCATGAATAGAAATAGCACAAAAACAAAATGTAAATAAAATAATTACAACAATTAAACGATTCATAACAACTACTTAGCAGGCGTGATTACAATATTTCTGTATTCAATAGGGCCATGGTCTCCTTGTAACATGATAGGACCTGGTGCTCCCTCCTTACTATCCAATGCGCCACCTGTAATTCCTGGAATAATTTGATCTACAATAATGGCTTTACCATTGGCAATAACAGTTACCCTTCTACCAATTAAAGTAATATCGTAAGACTGCCATTCGCCTGGCGCTTTGGCCACCATTTCATTAGGGGTAAGAAAACCATAAATACCACCTAAATATGTAGAAGAAGGTTCTTTACCCATATTGTCTTCTACTTGCACTTCATATCGGCCTCTGAGATATACTCCACTATTGCTTCCTGCAGGATACCTAAATTCTATATGCAATTTAAAATCATTGAACTGTTGATCAGTAATAAGATTAGATCCAGACTTTGGGCTAGTGAGTACACCATCAATTAACACCCACTGATTGGTTTTGCCAGAAGCATGCCAACCATCGGTATTTTTCCCATTTAATAATTTGATAGGTTTAGCCCAAACAGGCGCAGCAGTTCTTTTTAACAGTGGAGCGCGCTCACCTGTAAATGAAAATACTTTACCATAACTAGCCGTGATGGTACCTTTTAATTGATCGTTTTCGAGTACAGCATCTAGTTCCATGTATTTCTCTAAACGCTCCCATTGTGGAGGAATAGCTAAATGAATTTTTCCATCGGCAGCAACTTGAACATGTGATATAGGACGGGCACTTCCACCATCTGCAACAAAATAACCTACTAATGTTTTAACGCCAGAAAGTTTTACTTCTAACCAAGAAGGCGCTATTCTTCCATCCATATTTACGGTAAGATCCCAGCGTCCAATGATAGATTGGTCATCGGCGGCAATTGCTGATTTTGAGCTAAGAGCACTTAGTGCTACTAATAAAAAAGCCATCAACAAAAGATGGATAAATCCGTTTTTACGAATTACTGAATAGGTATTTTTCATATGGCTAAGCTTATGGTTACAAGGTAATTAAAAAATAGTACACTCAAAACTGGTTCATTATCTTCCCTCCTAACCAGATTGTATATAAGTATAAATATAAATTTATCTTAATGCGTGAATCATGCAAAAAGGATACATTAACTTAACATTGAACTTTCACGAAATTTATTAATTTGTAAGTCCAAAACAGCCAACATGCTCACCAATATTACCCCCGAAGAAGCGCAATTAATTCAACGCCTTCGAAAGGCCAAATCAGAAGCAGAAGCTAGTAAAATCATTGAAACTACTTTCAATGAAATTGCCCACCAGGCCAACCAAGAAGAGTACTTAAATTCATTTGCTACAAAAATGAATCAACAGTTGGGCTCAATTAATCCACTGTATATTGAAGATGCAGATGAATGGAATATGATACAAGCATCTAAAGTATTGTTTTACAGAATTGGTTGTAAATACAGCGCGGTAGTTCACTAGTACTATAATATTTTTAAGCCCAACGCCTTATACTGTTTAATTTTTTCATCGTTGGTGACAAGCGTATAGTTATTGCAGAGTGCTTGCCAAATAAGCATTTTATCAAAAGGGTCTTTATGATAATCTGGTTTTAAGTGATGGTAGGTGATGCTATCAGTATGTGAAAGCGGCTCAATATAAAATCCCATCTGAGTACAAATTTGAGGAATATCTTCGATTGCTAATCCACTGATTACCCAAAAACTAATTGAACTGATAATGATGGTGTTTTCCGAATTGGTAATGATATCTTTTGTTTTTTTGGATATTTTTTTTGTGTCGGCAATGGTCCACAACAAGTAGTGCGTATCTAATAAATAATTCATAGTCCTAAAAATTCTTCTGAAGTAATTTTAAAACTATTGGCAATTTTGATACTTGCTTTCCCATCTAATAAACCAATTTTTCTTTTTGTTTTTTTCCCTGCATTTTTTGGTACAATTCTGGCCACTATTTCTTTCTTTTTACCATAAGAAATAGCAATTTCCTCCCCGGCAATCACTTTTTTTAATACTTCGGAGAAATGGGTTTTAAAATCACCTACGGTCATTGTTTCCATACAGTTTATTTAAATAAAAATACTATTTATTTGTCAAGTTGTTGCGGCATGCCAAAACCTATTATTTGTATTGGTGCTATACTAGTAGATGAACTATTCCATGGCAGCAATTCTATTTTACTTGCTACTACCAATGATGCAGTGATTACTAAAACAGCCGGGGGTGTAGCCCATAATATTGCACATCAATTGGCTTTATTAGATGTGCCCGTTCAACTGATTAGCGTTTTTGGAAATGACAGTGATGGGGATTGGTTAAAAAGTATTTGTGTAAAAGCTGGCGTAAAATTAAATGGGTCAATTACGCGCCAAGGCCTATCTGGAAAATATACAGGTATATTAGATGCAGACGGATCCTTGTACACAGCCTTTCTTACCAATGCAGCATTTAATTTAATTACTCCGGAACATTTAGAAAGCCAGGAAGAACTACTAAAAACAGCTAGCTATTTACTGGCAGATGCCAATACCAGTTTAGAAAGTATTGATTGGTTATTACAATTTAGTAAAAGAACAGGTATTCCATTTATTATAGAACCAGTTTCTGTTCCACCAGCAATGAAATTGAAGGATGCCAATTTAAATGGATTGTTTTTAATCACGCCCAATGAAGATGAGTTGCCCGTGCTCTGTTCGGAAAAAGCATTCCTTACACAGTTACAGGTAGAAGAGCTATTACAAAAAGGCATAGAATATATTTGGTTACACAACGGAAAACATGGATCGGCTTTGTATAGCAAGGATAAGGCCATTACATTACACGCCCCTGATATTGAAGTAGTAGATTGCACAGGTGCAGGAGATGGATCATTATCTGGATTTTTGTTGGGCAAATCCTTGGGTAAATCGAACGAAGCTTGTATAAAACTAGCGCATACCCTATCTGCAGAAATTTTGCAAGTAAATGGTGCCATAGTATCCCATATTAGCCAGGCCCAGTTATTAGAACGTATAAGTAAATACTATCCCAATTAATGAATGCATTTTTAGCAATCAATCCAGAAGTTCAAGCAGCTTTAAATGAACAAAGGCCGGTGGTAGCTTTAGAGTCTACCATTATATCGCATGGAATGCCCTACCCTCAAAATGTAGCAACAGCAAGGGCTGTAGAAGATATCATCCGATCAAATGGAGCCGTTCCAGCAACTATTGCCATCCTCAATGGTAAATGCCATGTAGGATTAAGCGAAGAGCAACTGGAGTATTTTGGCAAAGCCACCAATGTGTGGAAAGTGAGCCTGCGCGATATGCCCTATGTAATCAGCCAACAATTATTTGGAGCTACAACAGTTGCTGCAACCATGCGCATAGCATCAATGGCAGGCATTTCGGTTTTTGTAACGGGAGGTATTGGTGGTGTACATAGAGGAGCAGCTGAAAGCATGGACATAAGTGCCGATCTTACTGAAATGGCCAACACATCAGTTGCCGTTGTATCAGCAGGGGTTAAATCTATTTTAGATATTGGCCTCACTTTAGAATATTTA
>VIKJ01000142.1 GCA_008080615.1 Chitinophagaceae bacterium
AGGATACCCGTTAGGGAAATTAGGATACTCATAATTTAAATACCTGCCTGCCCATCCACTATTCACCACCGCATTACTATCACTTGCACTCATCCAAATATCAGTGGCCCTGAAATGAGAGAAACTAGGTTGAGGATATCCAACAGAATGAATAATTTTTACTTGACCATTGTTGTACAAACTATGCAAACCAGTCATTGCAGGATGCAATCCTGTTTTATTATTATCGGCAAGCTTTAAAACTTTTGCTTCGGGTATATAAATATTAGAACGTGCATTGGCATAATTGCTAAAGTTCTCTAAAGGAATCACCATATTCAATCCATCATTACCCCCATTCAATTGTATAATCACCAAAATATGATCAGTATCGGTTACTGGCATTAATAATGACTGCGCAAAAGGAGAATCTGCACCAAATGCTTTGAACGATAGCCCACCAACCAAGGAAGGCAATACAATGCCTGCTGGAATTGATTTTCGTAAAAAGTCTCTTCTTTTCATAAATGCCTTATTATGCCAGCTGGTATTCAGCTAGGTTCATCAAATACTTAATTAAATCCCTGATTTTATTTTTTACCGAACTGGTATTGGTTGCGTTCAATGGATTGGAAATAAATAAATCCCAAGCTTCTGTCCAATAAAAATCAGTGCTCTGACCGCTAAGTAAAATATCTTTTTTCAACTGCGCTTTTGAAGCCGCAGAAATATCTATTCTAAACATAACTGCAGTTAAATCATCAATTAAACTATTCGGATCTCTGGGATTAGACAATGTTTTAGCAAACTCAGCTCCGTCTATTTGCAATTTTTTTCCATTGAATGTATAGCCACTAACAATAAGCGTATCTGTAAACTGATTGCGTTTGGGTAGTGTATCACTATTGATCCAGATCTCATAAAATTGAGGTTCTTGATAATACGCTTTCCATCCACTTACATCGGGTGGATCACCAATACTCTGTTGCATATTCGTTAACCATCCTACTAAATAATTATACATGCCATAATTGGTTGTATAATCCGTTGCAGGTTGAAATGCCAGGTTAAACTCTCTGCAAAGCCCAATCACTAAATCTACTGGGCTTTTTATTTGGCAACCCTTACTCAATGCATCAAAAAAATGTTCACTTTTTAATAAGGCACTTAATACTGGTTTAATTTCATAATTATTGCTACGCAACAAATTAGCCATTGGGGTAATCATGCTTGCTTCTACTGTAGCATCAATTTCATAATAAACAAACCAACGATACAATCTTCTACATAAATATTTAGCTACTTCTTGCGCAGAAAAAATCATGGTTAATAAATCATCCAGCTCTGCATCTCCTGCTGTATTGCCTGTTCTACCAGATATTACTGTATTATTATAAAATGAAGAAAATTGTTTATTGGTAGTATCATGCCTAGTAATATCAAAATAAGAACTATTGGTAGTTGCATTATTTCGCCATCCTGTTAATACTCTTGCAGCAGCTTTTACATCAGCTTCTGTATACAAAGATTCAGGGCCTTTTCCACAACAAAACAATTCTTGCAATTCTCTTCCATAATTTTCATCAGGCGCTGTTTTGGTATTGGATTGCCCATTCAAATACACCAACATTGCCGGATCTACTGTGATTGCTCTTGTTAGTGTTTTAAAATTCCCCAACGCCTGTGTACGCAATAGTTGATGATGTTTATAAACATATTGCGCATTACCTATATCATTGGTTTCAGTAGAAAAATGATTGTGCCAAAAAAGGGTCATTTTTTCACGCAAGCTTCTATCTTGGTTAATCATTTCGCCTACCCACCATTTTTTAAAGGACCCCCTTCTTAAGCTGGCAATGGTACCATCCGTATTCATATCATTAACCCAGGTAGTGCCAACTGCAATATTATTATCGGGCACAGCTGCATTTCCTACTGCATATTCTTTTAATGGTGGATTGGGTAAGGGAGCCGTTGGATTCAGCAATTCCTGATTGAGTGTTTTCCCATTAAAATAATTCAGGTCGGCCTTGGTTACCCCAAAAAGTGTTCTTTTTAATAAATGGGTTAGCTCTAGGTTAGTAAAATTACCAGCATAGGGGCTCAAGCCTACGATGGGCGGGGGTGCAACTAAGTTGTTCATCAATGGAATATTAAATCGATTCAATTTACCGAATCTGTATGAACATAGACTTAGAATCCCCTTAAAATGCAGCCTCTTTGTTAAATATGCCTAAATAATAGGGCAGAAACAGTACAAACATGCAGCAAATTGGATATAAAAATGTCCTATATTTAGGGTAAACATTCCCTTCATGACAGAACAAGCCATCCTCGTAGGCTGTTTAAAAAATGATCCAACCGCACAGCGGGAACTGTACAATCGGTACAGTCCTAAGATGCTGAGTGTTTGTTATCGTTTTAGCCAAAGCAGAGAGGATGCAGAAGATATGCTGCAGGAAGGTTTCATTAAAATTTTTACCCAAATACATACATTTCAGAACAAGGGCGCATTCGAAGGATGGGTTAGAAGAATCATCGTGCACACTTGTATCAACTTTTTAAAGAAAAACAAAAAGTTTGCTGAAAATGTAAACCTAGATCATGCAGGCTATTTAGAAGTTAAAGAAGAAACACTTCCTTCTATTATGCAAGCTCGTCAGGTGATTGAATGTATTCGGCTTTTGCCCTTGGGCTACAAAACGGTATTAAACCTTTATGCGTTAGAAGGCTACAGTCATAAAGAAATTGGAGAGATGTTAGATATAGAGGAAAGTACTAGTAGAAGTCAATATACCAGGGCAAAAACGATGTTGGAAATGATTTTAATGAAAAAGAATATTATCGATCGTCCAAGAGAAAATTTCAATTGGGTGGCCGCTTTAAAAAAGTAGAAGTAAAAGTAGAAGTGCTGAGCTGTTTATATGGATTACAAGAATTACCAAGACGACCAATTTGAACAATTGCTGCAGGATGAGGTGAAACAGCATCGGATGTATCCGTCTGACCATGTGTGGACGAATATCAGAACTGATTTACAAGGCAATCCTTCTTGGCATGCTTATTTCCTTACTAATCATCACTACACTTTCTGTTACCACTATATTAATGGCGCCTTCTTCTAAAGAACGTTTCCCTTTAATGCATGTAGAGCAGGTTTCAACAACTAAACCAGCAGAAGTTCATAACAAAGTAACTAAAACAGCAACACAGGAGTCTTATTTTGGAGTTATAGAGCCTCAAAATATAACGGTAGAAACCATTACACAGATCAACGAAAATCAGTTGATTGCCAATTATGAAGCAACTAGCTCAATCAACTTAAAGCGCGAGCAAACTTTAGCTGCAACAGAAACAAAAGAAAGAATTGGTATAACAGAAAAAACAACACTTAACAAAAAAGCCGATTTAGCTCAACTCAATGTCAACGAATTAGAACCATTGAACTTAAACATCGTTTCTGTTAATGAAGCCAACGATGAAATTAATCATTCAGAAAAACCCAACCTACTTAAAACAATACCTGGCAACACAGAGCCAATATTATTGGAAGACGACTATTTAAAAAATATCGTTTCCAAAAAAACAATATTGCCTTGGAAAAAACTATCTAAAGTGGGCTTTCAGTTTTATATAACTCCTTCTAAAAGTTATAGAACTTTATCAGACGCAGAAGTAAAACAATTTATTCAACCATTAACTGCGCCAAGTGCTGGCACTCAGAATGTTCCAATGGGTTTAAATTATTCTGCCAGTGTGAACGATATAGTAAGGCATAGCCCTGCAACTGGTTTAGAATTAGGATTTGCTGCATTGTATAATATTACAAGCAGCATTAAATTTAAAGCTGGAGTACAATTAAATGTACGTCAATACCATATTGAAACATTTAAAACAGTTAACAGCAACCCAAGTACTATCGCATTGATTAATAACAACGGGGTTCAAACCATTAACCTGCTATCTCCATACAATAACAACGCAGGCTATAAATCGGAACAATTAGATAATCGCACCTACCAAGTATCTATTCCAATAGGTGTGCAATGGGAAATTATCAAGGGCAATCGTATGGGATTAAATGCAGAAGCTTCTGTACAACCTACTTATTCTATCAATAATAGCACGTATTTATTATCTACCGATTACAAGAACTATACAGACGGAAATGGTTTTATGCGTAAATGGAATATCAATACCGCAGCTGGTATCAATATCTCTTATAAAAGTGGATCAAATCTTTGGCAGATTGGCCCTCAAATACGCTACCAGCACTTACCGTCATATACCAATCAATACCCAATTAAAGAGCATTTAATGGATTATGGTATCAGATTAGGCATTACCCGCCAATGGAAATAGCCTTATTTTAGATAGTTTTGCAACATGCTTAATTTCCGTTTATTTGTTGCAACCCTTTTTTCCCTTTTTATAATTGCTTGCGGCAATTCAACGCAAAAAAAAATTAATTCAAACATACCAGTTGCGGATACTGCCAAGTTTTACCCCATCGATCAATTTATTCAGGAACAGATTAGATATGTAGACCTCAGAAATTTTATCATCACTAAAACCAATACGAATAAAACTAGTTCTAACAACGCAGGTGCAAACAAAACCGATTCTAGTAAATTGGTGATTTCAAAAGAAGCATTTATTTCAGAAGCTTCCATCATTTTAAATGAAGCCATTGCATGGAGCAAACAAAAACACCTGTATAAAGAAACCGTATTTCAAGACCTTAGCACAGCAAGCTATACCATTAATTATACTGCCCTTGATGCCGCAACACCAATACAAAGGGTAGATATTTTATTGAGTGAGGAAACCAATATTCTCAAGCGATTGTTTATTAGAAAAAATGAGCAAATAAAAGATACCGTTATAACCCATCAATACAGTTGGGTTGCAGATCAAAGTTTTCAAATAAGCAGTTCGGCGGTTGCTCCCAATTATAATAAAACCACTGCAAATTTTGTTAACTGGGCCAAACAGGAAAACTAAGTATGAACCAGGAAGCATTTCAACAGATAGCACATACCATACCTGTAGAGCCTGGTATTTATAAATACTTTGATAAACAAGGCACTCTGCTTTATGTAGGTAAAGCAAAGAGTTTACGCAAAAGGGTAAGTTCCTATTTTACCAAAACCTTTACTGGGTATAAAACCCATGAATTGGTGCAGCGTATACATCATATTGAATTTACCATTGTTGATTCTGAACAAGACGCATTTTTATTAGAGAATGCATTGATTAAAGAATATCAACCTAAGTACAATATCAATTTAAAAGACGATAAAACCTACCCATATATTGTTATTAAAAAAGAGCCCTACCCTCGTATTTTTTTAACCAGAAGAAAATGGAACGATGGCTCTGAATACCTTGGCCCGTTTACTTCTGCAGGAAGAGTGAGAGAGTTGATCAGCTTCATTAAACAATATATACCGCTAAGAAGTTGTAAGCTGAATTTAACTGAACAAAACATTCAGAAAGGAAAATTTAAAGTATGCCTCGAATACCATTTGGGTAACTGTAAAGGACCATGTGAAGCTTTGCAAAATGAAGCAGATTATCAAGAAGGAATACAATTGGTAAGAAATGTACTCAAAGGAAATTTAGGTGCAGTAATTCAACATTATAAATTAATCATGCAGGGGCATGCCGCTCAATTAAATTTTGAGCAAGCAGAACAAATAAGAAAAAAAATTGAGCACTTAGAAAACTATCAAGCTAAATCGGTTATAGTTAGTAAACACCTCACTAACCTAGATGTGTTTTCCATTGTAAAGGAAGATGATAAAGCTTATGTAAATTATTTAATGGTTCAAAATGGAACCATTGTACAAACGCATACTGTTCCTGTAGAAACCAAGTTAGAAGAAACGGAAGAAGAAGTTCTTGAATTTGTAATTGGTAATTTAAGAACATCATTCAATAGTTTAGCCAATGAAATTATTGTTCCCTTCCCTATTGAATATCCCGATAAGGAATTGATCATTACCATTCCCAAGGCAGGCGATAAAAGAAAATTATTAGAGCTCTCACTTAAGAATGTTGCTTATTTTAAAGCCGAGTTGGTAAAGAAAAAAATATTGCACTTAGAAGGCAAAACGGATACGGAGCAGAAAAAAGTATTGTACGAATTACAGAACTACTTACAATTATCATCAGCCCCATTGCATATTGAATGTTTTGATAACTCCAATTTTCAGGGGGCTTATCCAGTTTCGGCCATGGTATGTTTTAAAAATGGCATCCCCTCTAAAAACGACTACCGAAAGTTCAATGTAAAAACAGTAGAAGGCATCAATGATTTTGCCACCATGAAGGAAGTGGTTTACAGAAGGTATAAACGAGTTTTAGCCGAGGAAGCACCCCTTCCAGATTTAATTATTATTGACGGTGGTAAAGGACAGCTTAGCGCAGCATTGGAAAGCATCAAGGCCTTGAACTTATTAGGAAGCACCACTTTGGTAGGATTGGCAAAGAACGAAGAAGAATTATTTTTTGCAGGTGATCAGGAATCTATCAAGCTTCCTTTGAATAGTGACTCCTTAAAATTGGTAAGAAGAATAAGAGATGAAGTTCACCGTTTTGGAATAGGCTTTCATAGAAATCAACGTCCAGGCATTGGCCCTCAAACCATTACACAATTATTAAAAACATTTCGTTCTTTAAAAAATATAAAAGCTCAATCAGAGAAAAACCTCGCAGCTGAAATCGGAACTGCAAAAGCTGCATTATTGATGGCTTATTTTAAGCAAGTATGATGGAGTATATTATTTGATTCTTTTCTTAGGCTGATTTTCAATATATGATTTGTTGAAACCTTCTTGATCAACAGCATTTGGGCTGATTTTCAAATTGAGCATCTGAGACTTGCCGTTAAGCTATTTTGTGAATGAGGCGTAACAATGAAAGTTGTTTGAGCCCAGACTTGTAGGGGCGAGTTCTTTCATTGTAGCCGAATGAGAAAAATAGTAGGAAAGGAACAGCAGCGAAATTTGGAAGCAGACCAAATGCTATTGATCCTAAGGGTCTTTAAAACAAAAAAGGGGCCAGGATAAAAATCCAGCCCCGTTTTTAAAATCCAATATCCTATGAAAAACCGAAGTAAAGTTAAGGGTATGATATCAATAGAAACCAAGTTTTTATAAAAAAAAGGCTGTTTTGAATAAAAAAACCACAAAAAAAGGGAGCAAATTGCTCCCTTTTTTGGAATATCGCCAAATAGCTAATTAGTAAGCCCAAAGGTCTTGCTCGTAGCTAAATATCTTCTGCTTAATGTTTTCGCCTTCCAATAATCGGAATAATGGGTCTTTAATCATTGCACTCAATGATTTATCACCAGGGTTATTGATGGTACTCTTGATAATATAACTTGAGAAATACCTGCTTTCGAAAAGCTCTTCCCAAGTCATCCTAGAAGCAAAATTTTTAGGATTGTATACTTCTGGATAGTTTACCCAAAACAATACCCTTGGTAAAGATTTGCCAGCTACTACTTGCTTTGCAATAGGGGCAATTCCTATAATGCGGGTAAATAATCTGCTAGCTTCTTTGTCAAAAATAACCTGCTCTTTTACACGGAATGTATATACAGAGTCCGGGCTAAAGCGTGGCTTCTTGGTAATTACTCTTTCCACCACACCAGTTGTAGGATCTGGAACATCCACTGTGTCATAAGCACCACCAGTTAAAGCCATTACTTGATTAACAGTAAGTGGTATTGTGAATCTATCGTTATCTGCAGAAAAAGCTACTACACTATCATTTTTAATTGCACTCAATAATATAGAGAAGAAACGCTGATCTCCGTTGTCGTCCTTACCAGGGTATACAAAAGATTGATTGATTTTTTCTCTTCCATCAATTTCTCTCCAAACAAAATGACTGAACAAGGCATCATCATCGCGCAAGTCTTCGTACTCCAATGGCTTTCTGTCTCTTACCTGACTTCTATCAATTGCGTAGTTATTTCTAAGAGAAATTTCTGGTTTTGTTTCAAAGCCACCCTGAATGGTAGTATCATAAGTAATAGTTACAGCACCAGTAGGGTTCGTAACGGCGCTTGAAGATTGAACTGGTGTTGTATTATTACCAGCGCGATACTTTGATGACCCTGTAACTGGGGCAGTGGTACTATTTGGAACAGTAGTATCAGCAGCAGTTTGATTTGCATTCGCATTCAAATAACGAGAACCACCTGTTTTTGCAGGAGTGGTAGTCGCTTTTTTTGCAGGCGCAGGCTGTGTTGTTGCCGGCTTTGTTGCAGCAGGTTTTGCTGCACCTGTTTTATAACGAGATTGTGCATTTAGCTGTACAAAAGCTACAGCAGCAATACCCAATACAAATCCTTTAAACATCATCTTTTTCATACGCACAATTATTGAAGTGTAAATGAAATATTTTGATCAAGTACTCTGGTACCACCAGGACCTTTTACTTTAATTTCATCAATTACCACTGTTGAACCCGCCTGACATTTACGCAATAAAGCCTGTGCTTCTCCATTAAAATAAGCACCACCAACTTCAGCTAAACCAAAACCACTTTCTTCAAATCCTTTACCAGTACAAATCAAA
>VIKJ01000143.1:0-3540 GCA_008080615.1 Chitinophagaceae bacterium
AAATTGTCAGTGCAAATACAACCGCGACTTGCATTATGATTGGCGAGAAAGCGGCGGATTTAATTTTGAAATCATAATCGGCCATAGTTCCCGATCTCTACAGAAATTCCCAACTTCGTATGGACGCATAATCCATCACAATTGATTGATTTTTCTAATATTTCACCATATTTCTCATCAAAATTTTGCGATAATACAAAATCCGCGAGCTATGGTAATTTTCGACGCGAGTTTTCAGCAAAAATTCTTGGCTATAAATACGCTCTTTTGCGATTGAGTGAAAATCACGCGTCTTCTTTTAAATTGGACGCATAATCAACCACCGGCATATTTGCTGCTCTAAAATCATAAGTGCCATGCACAATTAAATGTTTAAACAATAGCAGCGATACTTTTTTTAAATCCTCGTCATCTACGTGAATACCTGAGGCTCTCAGTTCCGCTACAATATTATAAATTCGCGGTGTATTCCACAACAAAACAGCGTTCGAGAGCAAACTTAAACAACTTGCGATGCTCATCATCTCTTCATAATCAGCCGTTTTAAATTCGCCTTGATTTGCAAAGAAAATATGTCGTGCCAAATAGTGTCTGGTTTCACCGCGATTTAATTGTAATTGTACTTTTCGTCTTAAGCTCTCGTCTGAAAGATAATACAAAATATAAATGGTTTTGATTAATTTTCCAAGCCCCATTATCGCTTTGGCAACACGATCCGAACTGCCACGCGCTGCTAATTTTTGCAAAATCAAATGTGCTGGTGCCACATGATTTTTAAGTGACACAACTATTCTGATTAATTGCTCCCACTGCTCAGCGATACAATCAATATCAATGTGCCCGCCAAACATAGAATCGATTTCACCGTAGTGATCATTTCTATTAAATTTATAAAGTGTCTGAACTGCTAAATCTTTTAATCTTGGTTGAAATGAAAATCCCAGCAAATAACACAGCGCAAATAATTGATGCGTAAATCCACCGGTATCTGTGCAATGAAAATGAGGTGATGTGATCATTAAATTATTTAAGAGTCCGTCCAACACGTAGGATGCTTCTCTCACGCCACATGAAATAACTTGCGTGCTGAACACACTAAATTGGTCTGACATATGCGTGTAAATGGCGATGACTTTTTGATAATAACCAAATGCTTTTGGATAAAACGATGCGAGATCAGTGCTTTTTTGTATGCAAAACCGTTCTGCATCTGAACTTGATCTTGAAAAATCACCATGCAATTGTGCCAATGGATGCTCTGCATGTTTTTCCACGAAGAAATTATTGGTTTTTGTCACTGAATCAGGTCGAATGCACCATTGTGCAGTATGCTTTAATTCTTCGAGGGAAGTGGCAGATAATGTACTTTTGGACATATCATCAAAACCCAAGTTGGTGCCTTGTGCCACAAGACCCATATGCAACATTTCTTTATTGATCGCAAATTTTTTATCAAATCCTTCAGGCGGCAAAAAGAATCTTGAAAAATAATGCGCTTCTTCAATGTCAGATAACATTTTTTCAATACGCACTGGCGGCATTCTTGCTTCAATTAATTTTTTGAGCGTTTTTACTGATTCAGGAATCTCGAGTGCATCATCTCGTTTGAGTTTTAATTTACCATTTTGATCAAGATGGAAAAATGATTTTTCTTTTAGGCCATTTTTTGAAAGTGTTATGCCTGCAAAATATTCCTTTTTCAAAACGGCAAGCAATTCGTCGAATTTTTCAGGAAATCCCAGTGATTTAAATGCCAATGGCTTTTCTTTTTCCCATGCGGATTCACTGTACACAGTATTCCAAAAATAACGATGTTTTTTACTGTGATTTAAATAAATATCGCCTTTTTCGATGTTGTTTTTAATGGCGTAATAAAGCGCCATCTCCCATGTGCGACGCGATACACCATCAGTATCATTACATATCGCTTGCTTCCACATCTTTGGAATAAAATCTGTTGGCGCATCAGATGGCAATGTGTTGGATTTTTCATCATTGAGTTTTTTCAAAATGTGAATTGATTTTAAAATGGATTCGGTGCCAGCGGCACCTTTAAATTCCAGCTCAAATAAATGGGTTGTATATTTTCGTAAATCATTATATTTATTTTCGAGTATTTGATAAAAACCACTCGTTTGATAAGTGCTCATTGCTTCACAAGCAGCAATAGAATCATCCAATGCCTTGTCATCAACTGTTTCAATAAAATCAAATAATGTTGTATTTTTAGGATCTGCGTGGTATCGCCATTGCTTTGTTGTTTTGATAATGAATTTCAATCCTTTTTTTGCCTGGCTATTTAATTTTTTCAATGTTTTTTCATAAAAGTTTTGAGAAATTCGTTCTTTCTTGGCAAGCAGTTTTGAATTCATATCCAGTATGTGATCTAAAATATTTTTAGATGCGGATGATAATGTGCACAGGAGTAATGCAATTTTTTTATTCTCTGGACTGATATGTGAGAGCGCACTGGCATCATATGTCCTGCCAAGCAATTCCAATTTATCAAATATGGATTCTGTAATATCAGAAAATTCAATTTCTGTGATACCTGCTTCTTTTAATTCATTAAATCTTTTGATAAATGTATTGATTTTAAGTTGGCTTGGTTCTGGTGGTGATTTTTTGTAATAATTTGCTTGTGATAATAAATGTGGTTGACGTTTTAGCATCAAAAGTATTTTTTCTTTTTTATCTGGAGTTAATTTATTGGCAAGATTATCATAGAGTAAATGCATTGATTCTTTATGAATCGAGGCGATCAATCGATCAAACACAGTTACTGCTGGTCGCATTATTTTATGTGTTTTTAAAAAATCACGCGCTTTTTCAATTAATACTGATTCTGAATAAAGATCAGTTTTCATCTCGTGCATAATATATTTTTTTAAAAATGCTTCTTGTTTGTCAGAAAAATCCTGGTAATTCAGGTATGTTTGTATTTTTTTATGATATGTCGTTTGTGAATTTTTACTAATTGGTGTTAATGATATTATTTCAATACTCAATTGTTTTGCGAGATATTGAGTAATTTTTTCAGGCAGCACGTCTTCATTGTCATAATCATGAAAAACTCCTGAATTTTGTAGTGATTTTAATTGAATTGCAAAATTTAATATTGGATTATCGCCTTTGGCTGAATTTAAAATAAATTGTATTTCATCGGCAGATAACGTCCAATCAAGTGCGAGTGATTCTGAGTAGGATGGCAGCTCGTTTATCGACACGCTGTTTTTTTCTTCCATGATTTCCCTCTTTTAATCACCGTAGATATTAATCTCGCTTTTCTCAACGGCTTCTGCCAATTCTGCTGGTGTGGGCTTTGTGTAAATAGCGGTTGTATTGAGTGAATCGTGTCCCATCAATTGTGCAAGCTCTACCAATTTATTAGGATTTGCTCGTAAATAATTGGTAGCAAATGTATGCCGCAATGTATGTGCGGATACTGCAATACGCGTGATCTTAGCGCGTCTGACAAGGCTTTGAATAACAGCCTGCAGACTTCGAAGCGATAATGGTTCTTGTCGTTTGCTATTAAAT
>VIKJ01000143.1:3547-4417 GCA_008080615.1 Chitinophagaceae bacterium
CTGTTAAATTCAGCGGGATATCGCGTGATTTACGGCCTTTGCCATCTACAACACGAACAACACCGGATCGCGATGAGAGTGTAATATCTTCAACACGCAGTTGAATGACTTCACCAATACGCAATCCACACTGCAGCATAAGTTGTAAGATGGCGTAATTGCGTTTTGACAATCCATGTGATGACTGACCTGCTGAGCGCAACAAGCTATGCACCTCTGTTTTATCCAATGCATGCGGCTGGGTGGGTGATTGTCTTCGCATAAATCGCAAATGTTCAACGGGGTTCTCACCCTTGATAAACCCCTGGTTATGAACCCAGTCAAAAAATCGTTTTAACGCCTGAACACGTCGATTCACAGCAGATACCTTTTGACGTTTGCCTTTAACCAGATACTGGCGATAAGTTTGCAAATCAAAACTCTTCACTTTAAGCCAATTGATTTTTTTGTTTTGAATTTCCTCAAACCATTCGGAGAAGAAGCGTAAATCGTCCATATAGCCAGTCACAGTTCGTTCTGATAAATCCTGTCTGTTTAGGTAGCGCTTAAATCGTGAGGTCAGTGTTGTGTGATCGGTCTTCATAGGGTCTCCAGTATGTATTGGACGCAAAATCAATACCCCGGTTAGCCTAGCAATTTATTGCGTCCAATACAAACCTTTTTTATCAAATATAGCGTCCAATTCTACTTGGACGCGTAAATTGGATGCATATGTAAAATAGGTTTAAAAAACGCAAAATTCGCAAAAATCGTGCGATGGTAGGATTTTTATAAGAAAAATTGATAAAATTACAAGGAAATCAGATGATTAAGATCAATTATGCGTCCATACGAAGTTGGGAATTTCTGTAGAGATCGGGAACTATGGCC
>VIKJ01000144.1 GCA_008080615.1 Chitinophagaceae bacterium
TAATTTATTTAAATCAGGCAGGTAATCAACCTCGTGAACGAGATTATGCATATGTAGGAAGTTTCTATGCTTTTGCAGTATGGATTGGTTTGGGTGTATTGAATATAGGAGACTGGTTGGGTAAAAGCCTTAACAAAACCACGGCAGCTGGTTTAGCAACTGTATTGTGTTTGTTAGCGGTACCAGTTGTTATGGCACAACAAGAATGGGATGACCACGATAGAAGTAAGAAAGTACTTTCACGAGATTTAGCTAAAGACTATTTAGAAAGTTGTGCTCCCAATGCTGTATTGTTTACATTCGGTGATAATGATACTTATCCATTGTGGTATGCTCAAGAGGTAGAAGGAATCAGGCCCGATATAAGAGTCATCAACTATAGCTTATTAGGAATTGATTGGTATATTAATGAATTACGTTATAAAGTAAATCAAAGTGCCCCAATCGATGTGATTTGGACTGCTGAGCAAATAGAAGGTGGCAAACGCGACTATGCTTTGTATCGTCCAAAACCAAATATCCCAGAAGATCGTTATTACGATTTGTATGATCTAATGAAGAACTATGTAGGTAGTGATGATCCTACCAAAATGGAAGACAGGGAAAACGGATTAT
This sequence comes from Chitinophagaceae bacterium, assembly GCA_008080615.1. GTDB lineage: Bacteria > Bacteroidota > Bacteroidia > Chitinophagales > Chitinophagaceae > Sediminibacterium. The sequence continues at coordinate 616 of VIKJ01000144.1, forward strand.
TAAGTACATTCCCTGTTCGTAAATTCTCTGTGCCAGTAGATAAGAATTTAGTTTTAGCGAATAAAACAGTTAATGCAACAGATAGTGTGGTAAATGAATTGAGATTTGAATTGCCAAAACCCTCTTTGTTGAAAAATGATATGGCCGTATTAAATATCATTGCCGCTACTAAATTTACTCGTCCTATCTATTTCACCAATCCTTCGGTTGATTTAGGATTTGATCAATTTTTAAGAAGAGACGGATTAAGTTATCGCTTAGTGCCTGTGCAAAACTCTCGTGTAAATGCCGATTGGATGAAAGAAAAAGCATTGAATGTTTTTGCTGCTGGTAATGCTAACCTTAAGGGAGTATATTTTGATGAGGAGAATCGCAGGCATTTAAATAGTATTCGTTCTGCTTATGCAGATTTGGCAATTGAATTGGCCAATACTGGTAAGAAAGAAGAAGCTAGAAAAGTGTTAGAGAAAGTAGATAAAATGATGAGCGAAGAAAATTTTGCTTATGGCATGGTTAGCAGAGGGAATATGCATAATAGAAATTCTTTGATGTTTCTTGAAGCTTGCTATATGGCTGATGCAAAAGGATTAATTGAAAAAGTGGCTGCTGCGGTTAAAAAAGACTTGCAACAGCAAATTAAATATTACAATACGCTTACTGGAATAAAAGCGGAAAATATGGAAGATGAAAAACGAATGGCAGAAAGTTATGTAGAAGGAATGGAGCGTATGAAAACCATCTATAACCCTGCAATTTCAATTCCTGGTAAATTAATGGCGCCAAGAGATACAGTTAAATAGGAATATAGTTCAGGGTGAGTTTCCCAGACTCACTCTCACTAAATGCCTAAAAAATAGCACATGCAGCTACAATGAAAGAACTCGCCCCAACAAGTTGGGTCTCAAACAGCTTTCATTGTTTACGCTCCATGTGTTATTTTTTTTAACGGCATTTAGTATATGTTCGTCTAGAAAATCTCCCCTTGAACTATTCTTCTTTATATCTGTTAGTATTTTAGTAATTTACAAATCATGATCGGGCATCGTTTTTTTCAGTTTAATCCCAATAGCAATAGCAAATCTAAGTTTGAGCAATTGCTAGATATATTTATGCAGTTGCTTAATTATACCAGTGGGGATGCTTCAGAAGCGTTAAGCTGGATGAATGAATTAGATAAAACCTATAAGTTTACGACGAATGAATATGGGATGGGCGATTTTATTGAAGATTTAAAAGCCAATGGCTATTTAAAAGAAAATGAAGCAGATGGCGCATTCCAAATAACAGGTAAATCGGAGCAAGCCATCCGTAAGAAAAGTTTAGAAGAAATTTTTGGCAAGCTTAAGAAAACCAAACAAGGCAATCATCAAAGTTTTAAACCTGGTCAAGGGGATGAATTGAACCCAGATACCAGGCCATTTCAATTTGGTGATATGTTAGAACAAATTGATTTTACCGAGAGTATTCGGAATGCACAAATCAATAGAGGGGTAGAAAACTTTTCCATGCATGAAGATGATTTGCAAATAAGGGAGAGTGATTTTAAAACGCAAACATCTACCGTTTTAATGATTGATATTTCTCACTCTATGATTCTATATGGTGAAGATAGAATCACTCCTGCCAAAAAAGTGGCCATGGCATTGTGTGAATTAATTACTACTAAATATCCAAAAGACACAATTGATATTGTGGTATTTGGAAATGATGCTTGGAGTATAGAAATTAAAGACCTGCCTTATTTAAAAGTAGGGCCTTATCATACTAATACGGTTGCGGGTTTAGAATTGGCCATGGATTTACTTCGTAGAAGAAAGAATCCCAATAAGCAGATTTTTATGATTACCGATGGCAAGCCTACTTGCCTAAAAATTGGAGGTCAATATTATAAGAATAGTTTTGGACTAGATAGAAAAGTGGTGAACCGTTGCATTAATTTGGCAGCACAGTGCAAGAAATTAAAAATCCCCATCACTACTTTTATGATTGCAACTGATCCTTATTTACAAAAATTTGTAGAAGAGTTTACAGAAATGAATAATGGGAAAGCATTTTTTGCAACATTAGATAAGCTTGGAGCATTTTTATTCAATGATTTTGAAAGTGGTAAAAGAAAAACAGTTTATTAAATGAAAAAGAAGATTGAGCATATAATTACCGTTGGGCAACTGAAAAAGTCGGGTTACAAACCAAAGTCGGTACATGAAGAAATAAGGGATAATCTTATTCATTCAATTCAGAACAAAGAGAATCCATTCGAAGGTATTATGGGGTATGAGGATACCGTTATTCCTGATACTGAAAGGGCATTGCTAAGCAGGCATAATATTTTGTTTTTAGGTTTAAGAGGGCAAGCAAAGACCAGGATGGCCAGGCAAATGGTAGACCTGCTAGATGAATACATACCAATTGTTGCAGGTAGTGAAGTTAATGACGATCCATTGGCACCCTTGAGCAAATATGCTAAGGATCAACTTGCAGAGCATGGTGATGATACTCCTGTTCATTGGGTGCATAGAACAGAAAGGTATGGTGAAAAATTAGCAACACCCGATGTAAGCGTGGCAGATTTAATTGGAGACATTGATCCCATCAAGGCAGCCAATTTAAAATTGAGTTTTTCTGATGAGAAAGTAATTCACTATGGTATAATCCCAAGAAGTAATCGAGGCATATTTGTAATTAATGAATTGCCCGATCTTCAGGCCAGAATACAAGTAGCATTATTTAATATTTTGCAAGAAGGGGATATTCAAATAAGAGGATTTAAATTAAGAATGCCATTGGATATACTCTTTGTATTTACTGCAAATCCCGAAGACTATACCAATCGTGGAAGTATTGTTACTCCTTTAAAAGATCGTATTCAAAGCCAAATACTTACGCACTATCCTAAGGATATAGAAACATCTCTT
>VIKJ01000145.1 GCA_008080615.1 Chitinophagaceae bacterium
AAGTTAAAAAAGCATATATTATTCGTTAATTACTTGGCTGTGCTGCTAAATCCGAATTGGCTATATCTCTCATGATTTTCCATTTGCCATCAACTTTTTTCCATAGCACGATAAATTTTTCTTGACCCACTACTTGGTCTTTAACATAAATGGTTATCGATCCATCTTCTGCTAATATATCTTCAGAACCCCATACTTGGTTGGTTTTAATATCAATTTTACTTACACCTGATTTAATAAATCCACTATAAACCGATTGAATGCCAGCTCTGCCAACTATTGCAGGCATACCTGTAAACATCAATTTTGCGTCTTCTAAATAAGTATTGGCAATTCCAACTGAATCGCCTTTTGCAAATCCATCCATGGTTACCTGATTAGCTGCTTCAATTTCTGTTTTAGCTTTAGCTAAATCAAAAGCTGGGTTTGCTGTTTCTTCAGTTTTACAACTAAAAAAGCTAATAGTTGATAATAGAGTTACTAGTATAATACCGCTGACTTTTTTCATTTTAAAAGTATTAGATACTAATTTATGAATTATTCATCTGGAATTTCCAGCGAATACTAGCTTTTTTGCCACATCTTAAAAATGATAGGCAAGCCCAAAGCCGAATAAATCGGTAATATTTCTGAATCGGTCGTTTTGAACGGGAAGGGTTTGAACCTTATTATTTGTAGTAAGCTCTGTAAAAAAATGTTGCACCATCAGTTTAATCCCCAGCTTATTATTGATCTTATAACGCAAATAAAATTCCGAATTGAGTGTACCTCGGTCGTTATTGCCAACCAACAAAATATTCATTCCTGTTGGTTTTGCAGTAGTAAGAGTTTGTAAGCCATTGCTTCTAAATAAATGATTGCTTGATGGCCCAAAAGAGAAACCAATCAAATCAATATTAAAGCCTAGGTCTAATTTTGATGAAATATGATAGCCTAAATTAATGATGGCATTTAAAGCATAAATGCTTGTATTGGCACCTAATAAAGAATCGATGCTGGTATCATTAGATGCTAAACTAGCAGGGGCAGAAGTAAAAGTTTTGTTTTTTCCCATAGCGCTACTAAAACGTAAGCCTGTTCCTATAAAAAAATGTTGCTTTTTACCCAAATTCCAATTCTTGTAATATGCAACACCAATAGTTGTTTGTGCACTTGAAGAGCCGAGAGTAAAGTCGGCCAATTGTTCAGTCTGTTTTTTGGTAGTTTCTTGTGCATTTGCAGAAAAACCAATAATTGTTAGAAAGAATAATGCGTAAACTAATTTCATAAATGTTGTTTTTGTAAGATTAATTTTTAATAGAAGCTACGTTTAAGTAAACAGTTAAATTATCCGATAAAGCAAGGCTACTGCCACCTACATTGAAGTCTCGGCGATTAATAGTAAATGCTCCTTTGAATGTAAATCCGGTATTGATAGGTATTGCTGTAAAATCAAATTCAATTTGCTTCGTAGTACCTTTAATGGTGAGGTTCCCTGAAATAATATATTTTCCAACAGTTGCTGTTTTGCTAATTTTTGTGCTTATAAAAGAAATAATTGGAAATTTCTCAACATTAAAATAATCCGCCTTTTTAAGATGTTTGTCTCTTGTACTATTGTCGGTGTCTATTGTATTTGCACTAACTGAAACATATACAGCGCTGTTATATAAATCAGCAGGATCAAATAATATTGTTCCTCTTATGCCCTTAAAATTTCCATCAACTTTTAACCCAAAATTTTTAATCACAAATGACACTTTACTTTCGGCTTCATTTGGCGAAAATTTTTGTGCAAATGAAACAACAACCAAAAAAAATAGTGCGATACTCAAAAGTGGTTTATGCATGATTGTTTGGTTAAAATCGACTAATATTTATTGAAAGTTCAACACCCTTACAAAAAAAAGCCTCTTTTGTTTTGATTGTGAAATCTTTTAACAAATAAAGCAGTATCTTATCGTTAGATGCAAAAATCAACCATTCAGCTGCTTCGGTTTCATTTCTCTTTATTCTTAATGCCCATTTATTGGTTTGCATTAAGTCAAGTGCCCGCTATCAATTGGTTGAATGCAATAATCGTATTCATTGTATTACATCTATTGGTATATCCTGCAAGTAATGGATACAATTCATATATGGACAGAGATGAAACAGCTATAGGAGGATTAGAGAAGCCGATGCAGCCCACCCGACAATTATTTTTTGTAACGGTTGTATTGGATGCGGTGGCGGTGTTGTTGAGCTTGAAGGTGAGTATTTATTTTTCCATAGGGGTGTTATTGTATATTTTAGTTTCTAGAGCTTATAGCTATAGAGGTATACGCTTAAAGCAATATCCTATTATTGGATTTTTAACCGTGGTTATTTTTCAAGGGGGCGTTACTTTTTGGTTGGTTTATCATGGATGCAGCAATGAATTAACCATATATGTACCCTGGCCAGCAATTATAGCAGCTAGTTTGTTAATTGGAGGTTTTTATCCGCTCACCCAAATATACCAGCATGAAGCAGACAAAGCAGATGGAGTAACCACTTTTAGTTATCTGTTGGGGTATCGGGGTACGTTTATTTTTACTGCAATTATTTATGCACTTTCCTTTGGAGTATTGGCTTATTGGTTCTTGAGTACATCTCAATTAACAGGCTTTGTTTTGTTACAACTGTTTTTTATACCTACCTTACTTTACTTCTTCTATTGGGCAAATAAAGTTTGGAAAAACGCAGCAGCAGCTAATTTTAAGCATACCATGCAAATGAATTTGATTGCTTCGCTTTGCACCAATTTAGCATTTATCACTATTTTAATATTGAATCTATTTGAGTAAAATTATTTCCATAGGAACTGCTGTGCCCGCTTATAAACACAATCAATTACGCATATTGGAGTTTATGCAGCAGATATATGCACTTGATGCTGTAGAAGCCAGGAAGCTAAAATTTTTGTATCGTCAAAGTGGTATAGAAACCAGGTATTCTGCTATTGAAGATTTTAGTAAGGCACCAGAAGAATGGATTTTTTTTCCTCCGGTAGGCGCTGCAGAAGTATTGCCTTCTATAGAAAAGCGAATGAATTTATACCAGTCAACTGCTGCACCCATGGCAAAGCAAGCCATCAAAAATTGTATCAAGAATCATATGGCAGCCACAGCCATTACACATTTGATTACAGTAAGTTGTACCGGAATGAGTGCTCCTGGATTGGATTTAGAATTGGTTGAATTATTGAACCTTTCTAATAATATCTACCGAAGTAGTGTAAATTTTATGGGCTGCTATGCAGCTATCCATGCGTTGAAAATGGCTGATGCTATTTGCAAATCGGAATATGGCGCAAGGGTAATGATTGTTTGTACAGAATTGTGTACCCTACATTTTCAGGATGCCCCTAGTGCAGATAATATTGCTTCTAGTTTGTTGTTTGCAGATGGAGCAGCAGCAGTTTTGGTTGTATCTGATGATGTTGATCAGGATGGCTTATATCTGAAAAGTTTTTATTCCGAAATTGTTCCT
>VIKJ01000146.1 GCA_008080615.1 Chitinophagaceae bacterium
AAAGAACAAACGACCTTCCCGATTCCATCGGGACGCTCTAGCCAACTGAGCTAACCCCCTGTATAAAATTATCAAAAGAACAAACGACCTTCCCGATTCCATCGGGACCCTCTAGCCAACTGAGCTAACCCCCCGTAGCGTTGCAAATGTATATTCATGCAGGTGAATCGCAAAATTTTAGTTTAAGACTTATAATTGGTATATTCCATTCTAATTAAAACAAGATTATGCGATTGCTACTTTCAATTCTTATTAGCTGTTTTTTTCTTGCATGCAACCCCAAGGTTTCAAATGAAAATGCGTTAACCACATACTTTACATATGCAGACTCCATTCAGGGGGGCGGTGTAAAAATGATTCCAATCAAAACGCCTGTTGGTGAATTTAAAGTTTGGACCAAAAGATTTGGTAATAATCCTAAAATCAAAATTCTTTTATTGCATGGTGGCCCTGCAATGACGCATGAATACATGGAATGTTTTGAAACATTTTTTCAACAACAAGGATTCGAATTTTATGAGTACGATCAATTGGGTTCCTATTATAGTGATCAACCTAAAGATTCCAGTCTTTGGACTACGGAACGTTTTGTAGAAGAAGTAGAACAGGTGCGTAAAGCGATTGGGGCAGATAGTAGTAATTTTTATATATTGGGTAATTCTTGGGGTGGCATTTTAGGGATGGAATATGCATTGAAATACCAGCAGCATATAAAAGGCTTATTAATCTCCAATATGGTAAGCAGTGCTCCTGAATATGGCAAATATGCAGATGAGGTTTTGGCAAAACAAATGGATCCTACCGTTTTAAAAACTATTAGAGATATTGAAGCAAAAAAAGATTTCAATAATCCTAAATACATGGAATTATTAATTCCCAATTTTTATCATGAACATATTTGCCGTTTAGCTGAATGGCCTGATGCACTTAATCGGTCTATTAAACATGGCAATAATGAAATATATACTATGATGCAAGGGCCAAGTGAATTTGGTATTAGTGGAAGATTAGCCAAATGGGATATAACCAATCGGTTAAAAGAAATTAAAGTTCCTACACTCATGATTAGTGGTAAACACGATACGATGGATCCTGCAGCTATGGAGAAGCAAAGTAAATTGGTTCAAAAAGGCAAGTATTTGTATTGCCCTAATGGAAGTCATTTATCTATGTGGGACGATCAACAAGTATACATGAAAGGAGTTATTGAATTTATTCATGATGTTGATAAAGGAAACATGAATTAAAATATTCACTAATTTACTACCAAATTTAAATCATGTCAATTCAACTAATATCACCTGATACTGTACTAACGCCTAAAGGTCATTATTCGCCGGGAGTAATTCATAATGGTATAGTATATGTTTCTGGTCAACTTCCATTAAATAAAGAGGGCAAAGCCATTTTGGATTCTATTGAAGCTCAGGTAACACAGTGCATGCATAATATCGCATTGATATTAGATGCATCAGGCTCCGATTTTCAACATATTTTGAAAGTGAGTATTTTCATAAGTGATATTTCATTTTGGCCAAAAGTGAATGAAACATTTGCTCAGATTATGGGAAATCATAAACCAGCAAGAATTGTAGTGCCTTGCAAAGAGTTTAATTATGGAGCATCTGTTGAAATTGAATGTATAGCAGCCGTAAAATAAAATTATGATACAAATATCAAAGGAAGACATTGTAAAAGCTCATGAGCTGATAAAGCCCTATATCCATAAAACAGCAGTGCTTACCAATGCAAGTATCAATGCCATCGCCGGTACTGAACTATATTTTAAATGCGAAAATTTTCAAAAAATAGGAGCATTTAAAATAAGAGGAGGTATGAATGCTTCGCTGAGTTTATCACCCGAGCAGTTGAAAAATGGAATCGCTACACATTCATCTGGTAATCATGCACAAGCCATTGCGTTTGCTGCAAGAGAGTTAGGTACAAATGCATATATCGTAATGCCTAGTACTTCTCCATCAGTAAAAGTGAATGCAGTAAAGGGTTATGGGGCAGAAGTTATTTTCTGTGAGCCCAATCAAGCCGCCAGAGAAGCAGCTGTTGAGAAAATAGTTCAAGAAACCGGTGCAGAATTTATTCATCCGTATGATGATTATAGAGTAATTACTGGTCAGGCAACTTGTGCAAAAGAATTGCTAGAAGAAGTTCCCGATTTAAAAGCGATAGTGGCCCCTGTTGGTGGTGGTGGTTGTTTATCAGGAACTGCACTATGGTCGCATTATTTTAATCCGGCAATTGAAGTGTATGCAGGAGAGCCCGAAGGCGCTGCAGATGCTATATTAAGTTTCCAATCTGGCAAAGTAGAAAAAGCACCTTTTGTGAAAACCATTGCTGATGGTTTAATGACCACATTGAGTGAGCAAACTTTGGAAATAATTCGCGAACACGTTAGCAATATATTATTGGTTTCCGACGAAGAAATTAAAGCAGCGTTGAAATTAGTATATGAGCGTATGAAAATAGTGGTGGAACCTAGTTGTGTTGTGCCACTAGCTGCAGTATTGAAAAACAAAGCATTATTTGCAGGCAAAAAAACGGGTATTATTTTAACTGGAGGTAATGTAGATTTAACTCGTTTCAGTGAATGGTTTCAGTAAGTAAAATCAATCTTTTATTCAATGTCTGAACAACTTTCTTCCATTCAATTTGATGCAATTGTTATTGGCTCTGGAATCAGTGGGGGATGGGCGGCCAAAGAATTGTGCGAAAAGGGATTAAAAACCTTAGTATTAGAACGAGGGAGAAACGTAGAACATTTAAAAGATTATCCTACTGCAACAATGCATCCCTGGGAATTTCCTCATCGCGGAAAAATTCCTCCTCCCGAAGCAGATACTACACCCATCGTAAGCCATTGTTATGCATTTACAGAAGCGAGTAAGCATTTCTTTGTTAAAGATTATGAACATCCCTATGTACAAACCAAGCCATTTAGCTGGATACGTGGTTATCAAGTAGGAGGTAAATCACTTACTTGGGCTAGGCAAACGCAGCGTTGGAGTAAGTACGATTTTGAAGCACCATTGAGAGATGGGTTTGCTGTTGATTGGCCTATTCGATATGATGATCTTGCTCCTTGGTATAGTTATGTAGAAAAATTTGCTGGCATTAGCGGTAATAAAGATGGTTTGGATACACTTCCTGATGGCGAATTTCTACAACCTTGGGAAATGAATTGTGTAGAAAGAGATTTACAAAGGAAGATTATGAATGCATTTCCTGGTAGATATGTTATTCAAGGAAGATGTGCTCATTTAACTGAACCCAGTCAAATTCATTTAGATCAAGGTAGGGGTAAATGCCAAGCAAGAAATTTATGTGAAAGAGGTTGCCCCTTTGGCGGATATTTTAGCAGTAATAGTAGCACATTACCCGCTGCAAAAAAAACAGGGCATCTTTATTTGCAAACCAATGCAGTAGTTGACTCTATTATTTATGATGAACAATTACAAAAAGCAGTTGGTGTA
>VIKJ01000147.1 GCA_008080615.1 Chitinophagaceae bacterium
CATTTGTAATTAAAGGAGATGTTACCATTAATGGCATAGCTATCAATCAAAGAGATGGATTGGGTATTTATGAAACTGACTTATTAAATATCACAGCAGATAGCGATGCAGAATTATTATTAATTGATGTACCCATGCAAATAGAGGAGGCTTAATATGACAAACAGAAGTATACAAGCAATAGCTTATGCACAACCAATGGATATGGGTGGCTTTCCTATACGCCAACCATTGCCATCCCAAAAAATTGATTTATTAGATCCCTTTTTATTATTGCATCATGCCAATGTAAAAGTGCCTCAACATATTGATGTAAAGCATGCTGGCGTGGGTCCGCATCCGCATAGAGGGTTTTCTCCTGTCACCATTATTTTTGAAGGAGGTGTACACCATCGCGATAGCAGAGGAAATGACAACGTGGTTTATGCAGGTGGTACACAATGGATGAATGCAGGTATGGGCGTAATACATAGTGAGCGACCGCCCGTTGATATTCATGAAATGGGAAGCAAACAAGAGCTTATTCAATTATGGGTGAATACCCCTGCTAAAAATAAAATGGACGCTCCGATTTATATTCCTTTAACCAAGGAGGAAACGCCTGTTGTTGAATCGGCAGATGGTTTAACCCGTATTCAGGTAATTGCTGGAGAACTCCATACTACCAAGGGCCCCATTGTTCCGCTTTCTGCAGTAAATATGTTTACGGTTCAAATGCAAAAAGGCGCTACTTATTTTATTCCATTTGCACCAACACACAATGCTTTTGCCTATGTATTAAAAGGCGCTGTACAAATTAATCAGGCTGATTCTATTGACGCTTTTTACATGGCCAGCTTTAACAAAGACGGTGATGGTATTGAAATAACTGCTGTAGAAAATAGCTTGCTCTTGGTTGGAACAGGCGAGCCTTTAAATGAACCAGTTGCTTCACACGGTCCATTTGTGATGAACAATCAAACCGAACTGATGGAAGCATTTAGAGATTACCAGTTAGGTAAAATGGGTGTACTCATTGAAGATTAAAAAACACAATTCAAATAATAATAAACATTAAAAAAAACAAGATGTCAACGTACAAAATCGACGCTTCTCACAGCGAAATTACTTTTAAAGTAAAGCACTTAATGATCACCAATGTTACGGGTAGTTTTCAACAGTTTGATGCAAGCATGGAAGCTTCAGCAGCAGATTTTAGCGATGCAAGTATTCAGTTTACTGCAGAGGTAAACAGCATTTCTACCAATAACACTCAAAGAGATGAGCACTTAAAAAGTGATGATTTTTTTGCAGCTGCAACTTTCCCAACGCTTCAATTTAAATCAACTGCATTAACACCTAAATCTGCAGATCAATATGCTTTAAAAGGCGATTTGACTATTAAGGGTATTACAAAGCCAGTAGAACTTGCTGTAGAATTTGGTGGTTTGATGACCGATTTTTATGGTCAAAACAAAGCCGGATTTGAAATTTCAGGCAAAATTAGCCGTAGTGAATTTGGATTAACCTGGAGTGCAGTAACCGAAGCTGGTGGCGTAGTAGTAAGTGACGACATTAAATTGAATATGGCTGTTCAAATGGTTAAACAAGCATAAATGTAGCTTTGAACAAGAATGATCCTAAATTGTAATAGTAATTATGAATATTGAAATTATAGCTGGAAGCCCCCGAGCGCATAGTGTAACCAACCGTTTGGCGCTGCATCTGATGCAGGCATTGATGGAAAATACCAACCATCAGGTAGATATTATTGACGTGCGCGATTGGAATTTGCCCTTGTTGCAAGACGTTTTTTCTTCTGTAGAAACAACACCCGAGCAGTTTAAGCCCTTGGCCAAGCGGATGTTTGAAGCGGATGCCTTCATATTGGTTACCCCAGAATATAATGGTAGTTATTCTCCTGCTTTACAAAACTTATTAGATCATTTTCCCAAACAATCTCGTAAAGCATTTGGATTGGCAACCGCTTCGGTAGGTGCCATGGGTGGTATGCGATCTAGCCAGCAATTGCTATTATTGGTACCAGCTTTGTTTGGAATTGCATCTCCTCATATGCTCATTACTCCTTTTGTAGATAAGAAATTTGCCGAGGATGGAAAACTACTCGACGAAGGATTTAAAAAAGCCATCGACAACTTTTTAAATCAGTTTCTTTGGTTGGCAACAACCCTGCAGGTCCAAAAAGAACCTGTACATAATTAACGTAAAAAAGGTGGCGGAGTTGTAACTTCGCCACTTTCTTTTAATACATACCATGAGCGACGAAATAAAACACGAATGTGGCTTGGCTTATATCCGTTTAAGGAAGCCTTTTTCTTATTATCTGCAAAAGCACGGTACAGTAACCTATGGCTTGAATAAGCTATATCTACTGATGGAAAAACAACACAATCGTGGTCAGGATGGTGCTGGATTGGCCATGGTAAAATTAAATACAGAACCGGGCAATCCATTTTTGCATAGGATGCGCAGCAATGCACAACAACCTATTGCAGATTTATTCTTTAAGGTTGGTCAAGAAATTCAAGAATTAGAAAAATACCAACCCGATATTAAACAACATCCGGGTTTAATGAAAGGGCACTTGCCTTTTTTAGGAGAATTATTACTGGGTCATTTACGCTATGGAACTCAGGGAAAAAACAATGTAGAATTTTGCCATCCTTTTATTAAGAGAGACCTGATGCCAGGAAAAAATATGGCATTGGCGGGTAATTTTAATTTGGTCAATACCGATGAATTATTCGATTTAATTCAAATGCAACCAGGAGACTTTCAAAAGCAAAGTGACTTGGCTGCTATGCTAGAAGTATTGCATCATTTTTTAAATAAAGAAGATGAGCTGCATCCCAATGAAGCAGACATTTCGGCGGTGCTTAAAAAAGCTACTCCCTTATTTGATGGCGGTTATACCATTGGCGGATTATTGGGTAATGGGCATAGTTTTGTAATGCGTGATGCGCATGGAATTCGCCCTGCATATTATTATATTAATGATGAAGTTATTGTTGCAGCCAGTGAACGCGCAGCTATTCGCACTACGTTTAATGTAGGAGAAAATGAAGTGCTAGAATTGTTGCCAGGCATGGGTTTATTGGTAGATGATAAAGGCAACTATCGGATAGAACAAATTCTTGCGCCAAAAGAAAGAAGGGCTTGTTCTTTTGAAAGAATTTATTTTTCTCGCGGTAGCGATGAAAAAATTTATAGAGAAAGAATTGCATTGGGCCATCACTTAAGTAGAACGGTATTAGATAGCATCAATCACGATTTAAAAAATACCATTTTCTCTTATATACCTAATACTGCTGAAGTTGCATTTTACGGATTGGTAAAAGGCATGGAAGAATACCTGAATAAAATTAAGGTAGAGCGTATTTTAAGTTGGGGTAATGATTTTACGCCAGAGAAATTAGAAGAGATGGTGAATAGAAAAATTCGCCAAGAAAAGATTGCTATTAAAGATG
>VIKJ01000002.1 GCA_008080615.1 Chitinophagaceae bacterium
ATATCTATTTGAAATGGCAGGGATTGATGCTTTTAATCGCACCATATAGGAATTGAAATCCTTTTCGTATTGTCTCTAGTTATTGAATATTACCTTCCATAGTTTACCACTTAGGGTTGAATCGTCCTAAATTAAATATAAAAGGGTTATTGGGATCAACCAAGCGTGTACATATTTTTTCTATTATATGCCAATTTTATACATATTTTTTCTACTATGAATGATTAAAAGGTATTTATTGACCGATTTTTTCTATAATAACGTACTTATAATAATATGGCGATAGTGGACAAATCAAACCATCTTCCCCCTTCTTGCTGCTACTTTAACTTCTTGTAACTCCTTACCAAGTTCATTTACTGTTTCTTGAATTTTTAAAGTTCTATCAGCAGATGGATATTTTAGTCCTGCTATATATTGCCTCATCAATCCTCTACTTATTCCTGCCCTATCAGCCACCACAGAGGCGTTCAAATATTTTTTTTGGTCAAATAATCCAGCAATATCATACTGTAAATCGAATATTAGTTGATCTGGTTTTATTTTATGAAATGAATAAAGTAATCTTTTCATCTTTTTCTGCAACCCTTCAATTGTTTTAGCAGATGCAACCAATAAATCATCTTCATATTGTACCCTACCAAAAATTACGTCATCATCGCAACCTTCGATTATCAATGCTATCATTAATTTTTTACTCTTCATAACAATTCAAATATAAAGGTAACTTAATTGTTACCTAAAATTATTGAATTATTTAATAACTGCAAATAAAAATCAATTCACTTTCCTTTGATACACCCCCACCGAATAATGATTGATTGTTGTAAGTTTTAATTGTTCGTTTTTTACACTGAGTTTTTTGTACTCTTTGAACTGATTTTTTTTATCGTAAAACCCTATAATGCAAGCCTGGGCTGATGTTGCTTTGCGAATCTCCACTTTGGGCATAAAGCCTAAGTTAGGAATTAATAGTGTATCGGATTCTTCCAACTCTTTGTATTTCATCTTCAAGAGAAATTTAAAAGTTGATTTGGTTTCATAAATATTTGCAGCAAATTTCCAATTGTTGGCATTGTTCACACCGTCTGCTACATCTACAGCATAACTTGAAATGGCTTGCTGATTTGGATTTTCCCTAACAAGGGACACCGAGTTATTGGCTACTACAATTACAGTATCGGTTTTTTCGTTTTCTACGCTCGCAGTATTACACGCCACCATAGTCATTAGCATGATACAAATAAAAAATAATTTCATTCTCTTTAATTGTAAAGTACCCCTAAACAAATTAGATTGGCATCGCTTATTGAAGCAATTGCCGCCTTGTCGTAAATTGCAATAAGGTTTACAGTTATTTCTTCGCTTTCAATTAATAGTTCACCAATTATCGTGGTTTCTAATAATGAAATTATACGAGCACCTCCGCTTTTCCCTTTGCCTTTACTAGAAATTTTTACTCTAATTTTATATGCGTTGTGACCTAATGGAATTCCATGTCTTGGATTATCCATTAATGTCTTTTCGAGGTCAATCAAATCATTTTTAAGCGATGGGTATTTCTTTAGGAGAGGCTTTGCCGCTATTGCAAAACTTTTAGCAATACGAATAGTTACAATCACTTCAAAAATTCTTTAAGGGTCTGTAATTTCTTGCCTCCCTTCCTAGACATTTTTACTTCACTAAGCCCTTTTTGAATACTTGTAAAAACATCCAACTTAGCTTGAAGTTTTTGATTACTAGAGTTTAATTCATCCCATATTTTTACAGGTACAAGCACTGAAGTTTTCTGACCAGATTCATCTACAAGGTATTTTAAAGATGCTCGCATAGCATATACTTTTCTTAAAATTAAGGAATAACATCAACCTAACTATATAAAAATGAAAATTAGGTATATACTCCTAATAGGATACTAACTTCAGCTACCTGTACTTATTTTTTTAAACCCTGCACCTAAAGATTCAATCATATCCGATGCTAGTAAAGATTCCATGGATTGATTTTGCAATGCTACATCGGCTGCAAGCCCATGCAAATACACGGCTAAAATTGCTGCATGCTCAGGTAAATATTCTTGTGCTAGAAAAGCAGTGAGCATACCCGTTAACATATCGCCTGTTCCGCCCTTGGCCATTCCTGCATTGCCTGTGCTGCTATTGAACCAAGCTTTTCCATTTGATGCAATTAGTGTAAAATGACCTTTTACAATTACTACACATTCATATTGCAGAGATGCCGCCAACGCTTTTTGCCATCGTTCAAAATCATTTTCGGATGGCCCAAACAAGCGATCAAATTCTTTAGGGTGGGGGCTTAAAATACAACCATGCGGAATTTGCAATAACCATCCTCTATTGGCAGCTATAATATTTAATGCATCTGCATCTAGTACAATCGGTAATCTGGCGTCTTGCAAAATTTCACCAACCAATGCCTGTACTGAAGCATCTGTTCCAATCCCTGAGCCTATTCCCATTGCTTTAAAAATGCGCCATTCAACCGCCCACTCCGTTCTATCCAATACCATGGCTTCGGGCAATGCTGTATGCACTATTGAAGCAGACGCTGGAGGTATGGCAAGGGTAAGTAGCCCTACGCCTGATCTTAAACAGGCTTTGGCAGCCAATAAAGCCGCCCCCATTTTTCCTTCACTGCCTGCAACTAATAATGCATGCCCATGAGTACCCTTATGCGAAAATGGTTTTCGGGGTTGCAAAAGTGTAGCCACTTGTTGCTGGGTAATCAATTCAAAGGGGATTGCTAAACTGGTTAAAATAGATTCCAATAGATCAGTAGAAAGTTCAGGACCATCCTTTTGCATGAATGCATCCCAGCTTTGCAACTGATCTATGGAAGCGTATTTCATTTTACTATAATAAGCCTTTCGCTAATAAATATTCGGCTATCTGCACCGCATTGGTAGCAGCACCTTTACGTAAGTTATCACTTACAATCCACATATTCAAGGTATTGGCCTGGGTTTCATCTCTTCTTAATCTACCTACAAACACTTCATCTTTTTCATGCGCCCACAATGGCATTGGATAAATTTGATTGTCTAAATCATCTTGTACAATTATACCTGGTGCATTGGCCAAAATATTTTTCAATTCAGTTAAATCAAAATCATTGGCAAACTCTACGTTTACGCTTTCACTATGCCCACCAACAACAGGAATACGAACCGTTGTTGCCGTTACGCGTATGCTTTCATCACGCATAATTTTATTGGTTTCCAACACCATTTTCATTTCTTCCTTAGTATACCCGTTGGCTAAGAACACATCTATCTGTGGAATTACATTTAAGTCAATTGGATATTTATAAGCCATTTCTCCGGTTACACCTTTGCGCTCATTAAATAGTTGATCCACTGCTTTTTTTCCTGTTCCTGTTTTGATAGAATAGCGCTGGTGCAAAGGTTGTAAGGCAACCACCATTTGAATGGTAGAGCAATTGGGGTTGGCAATAATATAATCTTCTGCTGTTAATACATCGGCATTTACTTCGGGCACTACCAGTTTTTTAGTTGGGTCCATTCTCCATGCGGATGAATTATCAATCACGCGAATGCCTGCTGCTGCAAATTTGGGGGCCCACTCTAATGATGTACCACCTCCCGCAGAAAAAATAGCCACAGCTGGTTTAGCAGCAATTCCATCTTCCATGCTTACCACTTTGTAGGTTTTCCCTTTAAAGCTTACTTCCTTACCTACTGATCTTTCAGAAGCTACCGGCACTATTTCAGTTACCGGAAAATTGCGTTCTGCCAATACCTGCAACATTTTAGTTCCTACTAATCCTGTTGCTCCTACTACTGCTACTTTCATTGTTTGTTCCCCCCGTTATCCCGCAAGCGGGCTTTTTTATGGTTAAAAAAAAGAGACCTTCCAGTTGGAAGGCCTCTTGTGATATTGTTATAATACAAACGTAGAGTTACCTTCCTTTTAGAATGGTTTTTTAATACGTTTTGTATGTTTCATTGTTATCATTGCTAAGCGAATATACTCAATTTTATTTATTCCCCCAGAGAGATATCAAAATTCACCAACTGTACAAATTCTGCTAAACGTGCATCAATATCTGCTTTGGTAATTTCTCTCAAGCGTTCTGTTCCAAATTTTTCTACACAAAATGAAGCCATGGCACTACCAATGATAATAGCTGTTTTCATATTCTCAAAAGAAATGTCTTTTGTTTTTGCCAAGTGACCTATAAAGCCCCCTGCAAATGTATCTCCAGCTCCTGTAGGATCAAATACTTCTTCTAAAGGCAATGCTGGTGCAAAAAATACTTTGTTCTCATGAAATAATAAAGCGCCATGTTCACCTTTCTTGATGATCACAAACTTTGGACCCATTTTCATGATACTTGCTGCTGCACGTACCAATGAATAGTCTCCGCTTAATTGACGCGCTTCGCTATCATTCACCATCAACACATCTACCTTTGCCAAAGTTTTCCTAAGGTCATCCATGGCAATATCCATCCACAAATTCATTGTATCTAGTACAATTAATTTAGGCCTGGTTTTTAATTGATTGATGACGCTCAATTGAACCGATGGAGCTAAATTTCCCAGCATCAAAAATTCACAATCCTGGTAATTATCTGGAACAACCGGATCAAAATCGGCCAACACATTCAATTGAGTTTCTAATGTATCCCTACTATTCATATCCATATGATAGCGGCCACTCCAGAAAAATGTTTTTTCGTCTTTTTTTATTTGAACTCCACCTAAACTCACATTTCTGATGGCAAGGGCATCTAATTCGCTTTGCGGAAAATCTCCACCTACTACTGAAATTTGTTTAACGGGAACAAAATTGGTAGCACACCAGGCTATATAAGTACCTGCACCGCCAATAATTTTATCGGTTTTACCGAAGGGTGTTTCAATGGCATCAAAAGCCATGGATCCTACTACTACTAAAGACATAGATTATGTTTTGTTATCGGAGGGCGAAATTAGGGCATTGAGGTCAGAATTAATAAACTAACAAAGGCATAATATTTAAGTAATTTCTTTGCTAACACATGTTAGTATATTATCTTCGTTCCATGGCCAGAATTAAAATAGACAAAAACAGTTCCCGTAAAGAGGTGATTGTTACTAAGGCAGCCGCCTTATTTCGTGAAAAAGGGTTTAAAGCAGCTAGCATGCGAGACCTTGCTGAAGCGGTTGGTGTAGAAGCAGCCAGCCTCTATAACCACATCAAATCTAAAACCGAATTGCTTCACGAACTTTGTTTTGGAGTAGCTAATCGCTTTATGCATAAAATGGATGAAGTAGAAACGGAAAAAATTTCTGCAATAGAGAAAGTAGAAGAATTGATTCGCTTTCATATTGATGAAATGGTTCACCACTACGAAGAAGTGTATGTGAGTGATCGCGAGTGGAAACATTTGGCCGATCCATATCTTTCGAATTTTCAAAACCAACGCAGAATGTATCGAAAGCGTTTTGCTGCGATTATTGAAGCGGGTATAAAAAATAAAGAAATTAAGAATATAGATGCCCCTACTGCGGTTCTCATTCTCTTACACGCCATTGGCGGAATTGAAAGCTGGCATAGATCTACCCAAAAAATAAGTGCAGAAGCTTTAACCCAAAATATGATCACCATTTTAGTAGGTGGCTTAAAAAATAAATAAGCTTATAGCATTAGATGATAATGCATACATCATCTTTTAAATAGAACGAACCGATTGCCGTCATGTTAAAAAATTTTGAGCCATTAACTATTAGCGATATTCGTAAAGAAACCAATGATTGTGTTTCTATTGCATTTGATATTCCTGCAGCTGTAAAAAATAATTTTCAATTTACGCAAGGCCAACATCTCACGTTGAAAACCAAGATCAATGGCGAAGAAATTCGCAGATCTTATTCCATTTGTAGTAGCCCTTTTGATAATGAAATTCGTGTTGCCATAAAAAAAGTACCTAACGGAATTTTTTCTACTTATGCGAATGAACAATTACGCAAGGGCAATATTATTGAGGTAATGCCTCCTTCGGGTAAATTTTTTACCCCACTAGATGCTGCTGCAACCAAGCAATACATTGCATTTGCAGCGGGTAGTGGCATAACCCCTATTTTCTCCATCATTAAAACCACCCTGCTAACCGAACCGAATAGCAGTTTCACTTTGGTATATGGTAATAAAAATAGGCACTCCATCATTTTTAAGGAAGCATTGGAAGCGCTGAAGAATAGGTTTATGGGTAGGCTAAGTATTGTATATATTTTATCTAGAGAAAAAACAGATGCGTCCATTCATTTTGGCAGAATTGATGCAGAAAAATGTGAAGCCCTTTGCAAATTGTTGATTGATCCTAAAAAAGCAGCAGCCACTTTTTTATGCGGACCCGAAACAATGATTTTTGATGTAAAAAACGTATTGCAAAAAATAGGTGTTGATGAAAAGAACATTCATTTTGAACTATTTGCTGCTTCTAAGGTTAAAAAGAATGTAGCTGATATTGGGGTTAAATTGAACAATACTGTTCAATCGAATGTGACGGTGAAACAAGATGGTATTTCTTTTGATTTTAATGTACCGTTCGAAGGGGAGAGTATTTTAGAAGCAGCTTTAAAAAGTGGTGCTGATCTTCCTTTTGCTTGTAAAGGTGGCGTTTGTTGTACCTGTAAGGCTAAATTAATTGAAGGTGAAGTGGATATGGATGTGCATTATGGATTGGAGCAAGAAGAAATTGAACATGGATTTATTCTTACCTGCCAATCTCATCCAAGAACAGAAAAAATAGTGATTGATTTTGATTCTAAATAAAACGATTGTATGGAAAAAAATCTGGAAACGATATTTCAAGAAAAAATTGATGCAGAAATTCGCATAGAGCCAAAAGATTGGATGCCCGAAAAATATAGGCAAACATTAATTAGGCAAATTAGTCAACATGCGCACAGTGAAATTGTAGGTATGCTGCCCGAAGGCAATTGGATTACCCGTGCACCTTCCCTACGCAGAAAAGCTATTTTATTAGCCAAAGTACAAGACGAAGCTGGGCATGGTTTGTATTTATACAGTGCTGCAGAAACATTGGGCATCAGTAGAGATGAAATGACGGAACAATTGCATACTGGAAAAGCCAAATATTCTTCCATCTTTAATTATCCTACACTTAGCTGGGCCGATATGGGGGTGATTGGTTGGTTAGTAGATGGGGCTGCGATTATGAACCAGGTACCTTTATGCAGAAGTAGTTTTGGCCCCTATGCTCGTGCAATGGTTCGTGTTTGTAAGGAAGAAAGTTTTCATCAACGCCAGGGTTTTGAAATTTTACTTACACTAAGCAAGGGTACTGAAGCACAACGCCAAATGGCACAAGATGCCATTGATAGATGGTGGTGGCCAAGTATCATGATGTTTGGGCCTAAAGACGATGAAAGCCCCAATAGTATTTTAAGCATGAAATGGAAAATAAAACGTTTCAGCAATGATGAGCTTCGCCAAAAATTTATTGATGTGATAGCTGAACAAGTAAAAGTACTTGGATTCACCTTGCCCGATAAAGATTTAAAATGGAACGAAACAAGAAAGCATTATGATTTTGGTTCTATTAACTGGGATGAATTTTGGCAAGTGATTCAAGGCAATGGCCCTTGTAATAAAGAACGATTAGATGCAAGAAAAAAAGCCTGGGCAGATGGTGAATGGGTAAGAGATGCTGCTACTGCTTATGCCAATAAAAAAGCAAAGCAAAATAAAGCAGCATAATTAATTCAAGTTTTCATTAAATAGATTGATATGAGCTTTCAACTAAATAAACAGTACTACGGCGATTATGGTGAAGCCAAAAATGGCGCAGCCGATATTTCTACTAGTGGAGCATCTAAACAAGAATGGCCTTTATGGGAAATATTCATACGCAATAAACAAGGGCTAGATCATAAACATGTAGGAAGCTTACATGCAGCAGATGCGGCTATGGCTATTGAGAATGCGCGTGATGTATATACCAGAAGAATGGAAGGTGTAAGTATTTGGGCTGTAGAAACAAAATTCATTCATGCAAGTAACCCTGATGATGCTGCTGCATTATATGATCCTGCAAATGATAAAGCATATCGTCACCCAACTTTTTATGATTTGCCCGAGGCGGTTAAATACATGTAAATGAAAAATACAGAACAGATTAATCAGTTACTTCATTTAGCAGACAATGCCCTGATTATTGGGCATAGAAATAGCGAATGGTGTGGCCATGGCCCTATATTAGAACAGGATATTGCCATTTCCAATATTGCTTTAGATTATATTGGGCAAGCAAGAAATTTTTATCAATACGCTGCAACCTGCATTAATGGAAATGCTACTGATACAAAACCTGCTACAGAAGATAGTTTAGCATACTTGCGTGATGTAAGAGATTTTAAAAATCATTTAATTACCGAGTTGCCCAATGGTGATTGGGCACAAACTAATTTACGAATATTTTTATTTAGTACTTATCAATATTTTTTATACCAACAATTGCAACAGGATGCTGATGCACAAATTGGGGCAATTGCAGAAAAATCATTAAAAGAAGTTACTTACCATGTAAGGTGGGCAGGCGACTGGGTAATCAGATTAGGAGATGGTACTGAGGAGAGCAAAGCAAGAATGATGAATGCAGTAGATTATTTATGGCCCTACACTGGAGAATTATTTTTAGATACACCAACAAGTATTCAACAACAATGGTTGCAAAAAGTAACTGCGGTATTTGAAGAAGCAGGATTAGTAATTCCAACAAATACTTGGGCCCAAAAAGGTGGTAAAGAAGGCAATCACACAGAACATTTAGGATATATATTAGCCGAAATGCAATACATACAAAGAGCATATCCAAATAGTGAGTGGTAATATGGAATCAACAAATCAACAGCATATCTGGCAAGTATTACAAACCGTTCATGATCCCGAAATACCGGTATTGTCGATTGTTGATATGGGTATTGTGCGCGCTGTTGAAATAAATTCAACTGAAGTTATCATCACCATTACACCCACCTATTCTGGATGCCCTGCAATGGATATGATTAGCATGCAAATAAGAATGGCTTTATTAGAAGCAGGATATAAAAATATTGTACTTAAACAAATATTATCGCCGGCCTGGACAACTGATTGGATTACCCAAGAAGGAAAGGATCAACTAAAAGCATATGGTATTGCTGCACCAGTTGGGAAAAGTGCAGATGCCATTTTTTTAACCGAACTTACTATCGAATGTCCGCAATGCAATTCTACTAAAACGGAATTGGTATCACAATTTGGAAGTACTGCCTGCAAAGCATTGTATAAATGCAATGATTGTAAGGAACCATTTGATTATTTTAAATGTCATTAATATAAACTACTACTATGGCTTCTATTGAATTTACTATTGAAAACAATATTGCTTTCATAACGCTGAACAGGCCCGATAAACTAAACTCATTCAACAGAGAAATGGCTTTGTTAATGCAATCAGTATTGGCTGAATGTGAAACCAATGAAGCCGTTCGCTGTATTTATATAACAGGTGCTGGCAAAGGATTTTGTGCTGGTCAGGATTTGGCCGAAGTAGCAGATCCTGAAGGTCCGGGAATGGAAACCATTTTAAGTGAACATTACAATCCCATTGTAGCTAAACTGCGCAGTATTCCTAAGCCCATTGTTGCTGCAGTAAATGGTGTAGCTGCTGGTGCTGGTGCCAATATTGCCTTGGCTTGTGATATTGTGGTGAGTACTGCTTCTGGTTCTTTTATTCAAGCATTTTCTAAAATTGGATTGATACCTGATAGTGGCGGAACATTCACCTTGCCCAGATTAATTGGTTTTCAAAGAGCCAGTGCGTTGATGATGTTGGGTGATAAAATAAGCGCTAATGCTGCAATGGAAATGGGTATGTTGTATAAAGTATTTGATGATGTGGTATTTGTAAGTGAGAGTTTAAAAATTGCCGCAACACTTGCTAAAATGCCTACCAAAGCATTGGGATATATTAAACACGCACTCAATGAGTCGGCAACCAACAACTTATCAGATCAATTGAAATTGGAAGATGAATATCAACAAAAAGCTGCTGCTACAGCCGACTTTAAAGAAGGTGTAGATGCATTTTTAGAAAAAAGACCTCCTGTTTATACAGGAAAATAAATAAACAATTATGAATCCTCAAACTGTTGTTTCGCATATTTTACAAACCGATGCTTTTTCTAATTGGTTGGGTATTAAAGTAATTAGTCTCGAAGAGGGAAGCAGTAAAATTGAAATGACTATTAGGCCAGAAATGATGAATGGCTTGGGTATTGTACATGGAGGAATTGCTTTTGCATTTGCCGATAGCGCTTTTGCATTTGCATGCAATAACAGAAATAATTTATCCGTAGCATTAGATAATGCCATCAATTATTTAAAGCCTATTCATACTGGTGATGTTATTACTGCAGTAGCCACTGAAATACACAATGGCAAAAGCACGGGGCTATATCAAGTATCCATCACCAATCAACACAATCAAGTTGTAGCCATTTTTAAAGGCACTTGCTTTAGAACTGGCAAGCCTGTTGTTAAATAAGAATCACATGATTTATGCTTTCAAAGGTTTTATACCAGTAATTGATGCTTCTTCCTTTGTGCATCCATTAGCTGCAGTTACCGGAAATGTAGTGATTGGTAAAAACGTTTACATTGGGCCGGGTGCCGCAATTCGTGGTGATTGGGGTGCTATCATTATAGAAGATGGATGCAATGTGCAAGAGAATTGTACCCTGCATATGTTTCCTGGCGCTACTGTTTTACTAAAAGAAAATGCCCATATAGGGCATGGTGCCGTAATTCATGGCGCAACAATTGGCTGCAATTGTTTGATTGGAATGAATAGCGTAATCATGGATAATGTTCAATTAGGAAACGAATGTATTGTTGGTGCTATGAGTTTCATTAAAGCAGATGAGGTATTTGAACAAAGAAGTTTAATTGCAGGCAATCCTGCCAAAAAAATAAAAGAGGTAACGGATGAAATGATTGCTTGGAAAACAAAGGGTACGCAATTGTATCAAACACTTCCATTAGATATGCAAACAAATTGGGAAGAAGTAGCGCCATTGAGGGAAATGCCTGCCAATAGACCAGCACAGGAAATTTTATACCATACCTGGAACCAGTTGAAAAAGTAAACAAGCAACAATATCCTATCTTCGCATCATTCAACATAGCCTTACAATCAACGTAGGGCATAAACTAGTATTTTGGCGGAACGGAATAATTTCATTGACTACATTCGAATTTTTGCCCGCAGTGGTCATGGCGGCGCAGGTGTAAAGCATTTTATGCGGAACAAATTAACCGCGATGGGTGGGCCCGACGGTGGAGATGGGGGCCGCGGCGGTCATATTATTTTACGGGGCAATAGTAATTTATGGACCCTCTTGCATTTGCGTTATTTTAAAAACGTATTGGCCGAGGATGGCGAAAATGGTAGCAAAGACAATTGTACAGGTAAAGATGGAAAAGATATTTATATAGATGTTCCATTAGGTACCATTGCCAGAGATGAAGAAACTGGAAAAAAAGAAGCAGAGATTTTAGAAGACGGGCAAGAATATATATGGATGCGTGGAGGAAGAGGTGGTTTGGGTAATGCCCATTTTGCTACCCCCACTAACCAAGTTCCAGAACACGCTCAACCCGGTGAAGCAGGTATAGAAGGTTGGAAAAATATTGAGCTGAAAGTATTGGCAGACGTGGGTTTGGTAGGATTTCCTAATGCTGGAAAATCTACATTATTAGCGGCCATAACTGCTGCAAAACCAAAGATTGCCAACTATGCTTTTACTACATTGATTCCTCAATTAGGCATGGTTGAATACCGAGATCAAAAATCTTTTTGTATTGCAGACTTACCGGGCATTATAGAAGGTGCTGCAGAAGGAAAAGGATTGGGCCATCGTTTCTTAAGACATATTGAGCGAAATTCTGTATTGCTGTTTTTAATACCCGCCGACAGTGCAGATCATAAAAAAGAATTTGACATTCTGCGTCAGGAATTAAAATCGTACAATGAAGAAATGCTGCAAAAAGACTTCATCATTGCAGTGAGTAAAAGCGATATGCTGGATGATGAATTAAAAGAAGCCATCAGCAAAGAATTACCTGCTGGAATTCCACATGTATTTATCTCTTCAGTTACCAATAAGGGCTTAATTGAACTCAAAGACCTACTTTGGGATACCTTGAACAAGCCTATTTCATAAAGTATAGTATTGATTATCAATTAGTTACGTTTTTTAACTTAAAAAAGGGGTTACCTTTCTTCCATCCTAGTATTAATGTGTATAGTGTACACTAAGTAGCTAACGCTACATTTCGATTTCCGCTTTTAGCGTGATCATTTGCTTGCCAAAGTGAGTTTGAAAATTTTATTGATCATTTTAAATTATTAATTATGAAAAAGCAAATGTTAAGTTCTTTCGCAAAAAGATTTTTTTTAGGCAATTTAATGGCAGCAATGTTATTCTTATCTGCTAACGCCTCTGTTGCACCCGTTCGTTACAATTTTGAACCAAGCAAAACAAACAGAGCTGCTTTAACTTATAAGGGTACAGATAGCAATGACTACCTAACTTTTCAGGTAGTGTATAGCAATCCTACTGCTACTGCATTTAAATTAACCATCACAGATAACACAGGTGAATTAATCTTCACTGAAACCTATCAGGATGAGCAATTCAGCAAAACATTTAAATTGTTGAAAGAAGATATCAGCAAATTAAATTTCACTATTCGCGATGCGAAAACAGGTGAAACAGAAAAATTCAACGTCAACATCACTGTAGGTGTTACTGAGAATGTAGTTGTATCTCGTAAAAAATAATCAAGTAATTCACAAAGCTTTAAAAAAAAGGAACCCGCTGATTTAAATCAACGGGTTCCTTTAATTGTTTGATGCTATATTTTTTGCAAGCCAATAAAGTGCAGGTTGCAATATGGAAGGCTAGTTATTTATTTAAGCTTTTACTTATCAGTAACCGGAACCAATGCAATGGCTTGTGCCCCAGTTGATACAGCGCTAAAGCCACGTAAAATCAACGTGTAACTTTTTCCCGCTACCGGAGCAAATCCTGGAAGCTGAAATAAAACCACACTTGAACCTGCTACTACTGCAGATACATTAAATGTACCTGGATCTACTGCAATGTATTTTGAATATGCAGCATCCACAGAATGATCATTGGTAGTTCTTGCTGTAAATAAATTAGTAGTGCCATCTTTTTTAATATCTACAGATACTGCTCCTTTATAAAAATTTAAGAAACGTACATTCGCTTTGCCTGAAGGTGGTGCCGCTTGATCATCAATTACTAAACTTACTTTCATATTAGTAACGGAATCGTACACAAAAAAGGAATAATGAATTCCAGTTTGCAATGCTAAGTTACCGCTAAACAAAGTTTGTGTTGCTCCTGTAGCATTGATGGTGAATGCAGGATTACTAGCGCTTATGGGCCTATATAATGAAGCAGCTCCATAAGACACTCCACCTACTAATAAGGAACCAGTTGCATTAAAATCTAAATTGGAACTATTAGGAGCAAGATTTACAAAACGAATATTGGCTTCTCCAGAACTAGCAGTTTTTGAACAAGAAATAAAACTAAAACATGCTATTGAAACCATTGCAATCAGAAAATTTTTCATATCGTAATATTGATGGTAAAAAAAAGCTACCAGATTTTCATCTGATAGCTGTAATATAATTTATTTTTTTAAAACCTATCCTATTGCCTCCGACTTCATGCTTTTAGAAGCTTTGGTTCTTTCGTTTTCGTCTAAGATGGTTTTACGCATACGAATATTCTTAGGCGTAACTTCTATACACTCATCCTGCTGAATATATTCCATACACTCTTCTAATGTAAACTGCAATTTGGGAACAATTCTAACCGCATCATCACTTCCGCTCGCACGGTGGTTAGTTAATTTTTTCATTTCCACTGCATTCACATTCAAGTCTCCTGGTTTAATATGCTCGGCAATGATTTGACCTACATAAACCTCATCTCCTGGATCTACAAAAAAGCTTCCGCGATCTTGTAATTTATCAATTGAATAAGCCGTAGTAATTCCTTGAAACTTAGCAATCAATACTCCGTTGCTTCTTCCAGGAATTGGTCCTTTCCAAGGTTTGTAATCGATGAATCGGTGCGCCATTACAGCTTCTCCAGCTGTACCAGTAAGCATTTGAGAACGTAATCCTATCAAGCCTCTAGAAGGAATTTCAAATTCCAAGTGTTGCATTTCTCCCTTGCTTTCCATGATTTGCATTTCTCCCTTACGTTGGGTTACCAAATCAATTACTTTACCACTAAACTCTGCAGGTACATCCACTACCAAATTTTCATATGGCTCGTGTTTTTGTCCATCAATAGATTTTACCAATACCTGAGGATTTCCTACTGTTAGCTCATATCCTTCTCTGCGCATGGTTTCTACCAAGATACCCAGGTGAAGAATACCTCTACCAAACACCAAGAAACTATCAGCACTATCTGTATCTTCTACTCTTAAAGCAAGGTTCTTTTCTGTTTCTTTCATTAAACGATCACGCAAGTGACGTGATGTTACAAACTTTCCATCTCTACCAAAGAAAGGCGAGTTGTTAATGCTGAATGTCATACTCATGGTAGGCTCATCCACACTAATAATTGGCAACCCTTCTGGTGTTTCTATATCTGCAATGGTATCTCCAATAGTAAAATCTTCTAACCCAACTACTGCACATAAATCACCTGCAATTACTTCGGTTACTTTACGTTTACCCATTCCTTCAAATACATACAATTCTTTTACCCTGTTCTTTTTGATGGAACCATCTGCAAGAACTAAGGCAATCTGCTGGTTTTCTTTAATAGAACCCCTGGTTACTTTACCAATAGCTATTCTACCTAAGAAAGAAGAATAATCCAATGAAGTAATTTGCAATTGCAATGGTCCTTCATTTACTTTAGGAGCTGGTACATATTTAATAATACCATCCATTAAAGGGAAGATATCTTCTGTTTGTGTAAGGCTATCATTGAACCAACCGTTCTTACCACTACCATAAAAAGTAGGGAAATTCAATTGCTCTTCTGTAGCATCTAGGTTAAAGAAGAGTTCAAAAACTGCATCATGCACTTCATCAGGGCGGCAGTTAGGCTTATCTACTTTGTTAATTACAACTATTGGATGCAGGTTAAGCTGTAATGCTTTCTGCAACACAAAACGCGTTTGAGGCATTGGCCCTTCAAAAGCATCCACCAATAAAATTACTCCATCAGCCATTTTCAATACACGCTCTACTTCACCTCCAAAGTCACTGTGACCTGGTGTATCAATCACATTAATTTTATAGTCTTTGTAAGTAACAGCAGCATTCTTACTGAAAATGGTAATACCACGCTCTCTTTCAAGATCGTTGCTATCCATAATTAACTCACCAGCATCCTGGTTGTCTCTAAATACTTTGGTTGCACCTAAAATTCGGTCTACCAAAGTGGTTTTGCCATGGTCTACGTGTGCGATGATGGCAATGTTTCTTATTTCCATTATTGTGTATTTGTCTCAGTATCAATTACTTACGTAAATAATACCATTTATTTGAGCGGCAAAGGTACGTTATTACAACGGGGGAGCAAGGAATTCAAGATCAATATTATGCTAACTTAAGCCAATCTATATACGATATGGCTTATATTGGGTATCATAAATTTGCCAATGAAGCCTGCCTTGCTGTATTTAATGGTTGCCTTTTACCTTTTTGCAGGGTCTAACCATTTTTGGAATGCCCAATTTTACACTCCACTCATTCCCCCTTACCTTGTAAAATTTACCAATCTCATTAATATTGTATCGGGAGTAGCCGAAATAGTGCTGGCTATCGGTTTAATTTTTCCCGCTACCCGAATGTTGGCTGCTTATGGTATTATTGCCATGCTGATTGCCTTTATTCCAGCGCATATTTATATGATTCAAATTGGAAATTTTAAGTTGGGTAAATTTGAAATGACCCCTTTAATAGGATGGGTTAGATTATTGGTAATTCATCCTATTTTAGTGGGATGGGCCTGGTTGGTAAGTAAATAATAATTCAAATAATAACTATGAAATTTTTAAAAATAACCGTTGCCATTGTATCTATACTATTGATTGCTTATTTAATAGGCCCGCATCCTGCTAAACCCAATTACAATAATAGTTTGCCATCGGTTCCTGCTAATGCCATTGAATTAGAAAAATACATTGCAACCGAAGAAAGCAAGCACAATGTAAAACCCAACAACGAAGCTAGGATTGTGTGGGCCAATGATTCTTTAAAGCAAAGAACCAAGTATGCGATTGTTTATTTGCATGGTTTTAGTGCAAGCCAAGAAGAAGGGAATCCGGTGCACCAGAATATTGCGAAAACATTTGGTTGTAATTTATACTTAGCGCGGTTGTCTGAGCATGGCATTGATACCACTGATGCATTAATCAATATGACGGCTGAAAGTTTATTTGAATCTGCTAAAGATGCTTATGCCATTGGTAAACAATTGGGTGAAAAAGTCATTTTAATGGGTACATCTACAGGCGGCACATTGGCTTTACAATTGGCTGCACTATATCCTGAGATTGCAGGCTTGGTTTTATATTCTCCCAATATTGCCATTAAAGATCCCAATGCTTGGTTATTGAATAACCCATGGGGATTACAGATTGCGCGATTGGTAAAGGGCTCTAATTATATGGGCGTACAAAAGGACAACCCATTGTACCAACAATACTGGAATACCAAGTATAGATTAGAAGCCACAGTTCAATTAGAAGAACTATTAGAGACTAGTATGACCAAGGAAAATTTTGCAAAAGTGAATCAACCTTTGCTGGTATTGTATTATTTTAAAAATGAACAAGAACAGGATCCAGTAGTAAGTGTGAGTGCTATGAAAGAAATGTTTGCACAAGTAAGCACTGTTGCGGAAAAGAAAAAAATGATCCCTATTCCTAATTCAGGTAATCATGTAATGGCTTCGCCTATACAATCAAAAGATATTGTGACTGTTGAAAAAGAAACCGCATCCTTTTTAACTGCCATTTATCATTTAAAATAAGGCTCAAAATTGTTCTGGAATTAGAGAAGAATAAAGTTCCTTACCTTCAACCTACAATAAATTGCTTGTATATGCCCCTAAGTAAGATTGCCGGCATTGGCAAATACGTGCCAGCCAATATTGTTACCAATAATGACCTCACAAAATATATGGAAACCAACGATGAATGGATTCAGGAAAGAACCGGAATTCAGGAACGTAGGTATGCACATAGAACAGAAGAAACTACTACTACCATGGCAGTAGAAGCTGCAAAAATTGCCATTGAAAGAGCTGGAACTACTGCAGAAGAAATTGACTTTATCATTTTCGCTACGCTGTCACCTGATTACTATTTTCCTGGTTGTGGCGTATTGGTACAACGTGCCATGAAAATGAAAGAGATAGGTGCGTTGGATATTCGCAACCAGTGCAGTGGATTTGTTTATGCGTTAAGCGTAGCAGATCAGTTTATTAAATCGGGGATGTATAAAAATATTTTAGTAATAGGAAGTGAGAAACATTCTTTTGGATTAGACTTTACTACTCGTGGAAGAAATGTTTCGGTGATTTTTGGAGATGGCGCAGGTGCAGTTGTTTTACAACCCACAGAAAAAGAGGGGCAAGGTATTTTAAGTACGCACTTACATAGTGATGGGGAATCTGCAGAAATGTTGGCTATGTACAATCCGGGCACACATGCCAATCATTGGGGCACACAAAATTATGCCGATTTTGATGAGGCGGAAATTGCACAAATGTTTTTGAGTAAAAAAATGATGGACAATGCGCAATTATATCCATTCATGGACGGACCTGCTGTGTTTAAAAAAGCAGTGGTTAAATTTCCGGAAGTGATCATGGAAGCATTAAGCAAAAATGGATACACAACTACTGATATTGATATGCTCATTCCACATCAGGCCAATTTGCGCATCAGTCAATTTGTGCAGCAAAAATTAAAATTGGCAGATGATAAAGTATATAACAATATTCAACATTACGGAAATACAACAGCCGCATCTATTCCTATTGCACTTTGTGAAGCATGGGAAAAAGGGAAAATAAAAGAAGGTGACCTTGTTTGCTTAGCTGCTTTTGGCAGTGGCTTTACTTGGGCTAGTGCATTAATGAAATGGTAGTTTTACCAATGAATGTGGTTTATGAAAAGAAAAATTATTTACCTGATCAATCCTATTTCAGGTACTTCAACTAAGGAGAGCATACGTTTATTGGTAGAAAGAGAAACAGCTTTAAGAAAAATACCTTTTAAAGTATTTCACACCAATGCTGCGGGCAATTACGATATGGTGCGTGATGCTATTGTACAAGAACAATACACCGATGTAGTAATGCTAGGAGGTGATGGCACAGTGAATCAGGTTACTGGCACATTGCGTGATACGGGCGTACGTTTTGGAATTATACCAGCGGGTTCGGGAAATGGTTTAGCTAGGGCCGCCAATATTCCTATGCGTTTAAAATCGGCATTGAATATTATTTTTGAAGGATATGCCAACCCAGTAGATGCTTTTACTATTAACGGCAGTTACGCTTGTATGCTAAGTGGAATTGGTTTTGATGCTCAGGTAGCGCATGATTTTGCACAGAAAACCACAAGAGGATTATTCACCTATACCCAACAAAGTATCATCAATTTTTTTAAAGCAAACCCCTATCAGTTTGAAGTTAAAATAGATCAGTTCTCCATTTTTACAGATGCTTTTTTTATTAGCATTGCCAATAGTAATCAATTTGGGAACAATGCTACGATTGCCCCTCAAGCCAGTTTATCCGATGGATTATTGGATATTGTAATTGTTCAAAAAATGAATAAAGCCAAATTACCATTTGCCTTATTAAGACAGATGCGCGGTAATAATAAATTACAGCAATTGGTAGAAGACATGAGTAATAAAAGTGTCATTTATTTTCAAGCCCCCGCACTTACTATTTTCAATCCCAAACTTGCTCCCCTACATATTGATGGTGAACCCAGAGAAACCATCGAAGAATTGAATATCGAAATCATTAAAGAAGCATTTATGCTGATTCAGCCAAAGGGGAATTAATTTTCCTTCATCAATATTTTCAAGCGATCAAATGCTTGTTGATTCAATGGATTGTTGATGGCGTTGGCAATATCTCTTTTTTCTGCAGCAGTAAGGTGAAAACTTAAACTAGCCGGCGCCTCTTTTTTAGAAGGTACATATTGAAATGAAACTCGGTGAAATGATTTTCCAAAACTTTGATAGAGATAACTCAGTTGATCGTGCTGATAATAATCCTGCATTTTAAACCAGTTGTTTTGCAAAATTAAAAATGGCTTTGTTAAAAAACCAATGAGCGAATTGCTCTCTAGTGGTTTATCCCAATCACTAATACTTCTATCTCTTATTTGTATCAACACCACTTTACTGGTATTTTGTTGTAACCAATCTTTAAATACTTCTATAAAGCGCAATGCAGATTCCTGCCCATAATTATCTCTTAAGCCAGCATCCATTACATCAATAATAGGATTAGTAGGCAACCACACATTGGGTAATACATACGGAAATGTAGCATTCATTCTAAGGGCAGATAAAATGCTTATTTGGGTGCTATTTTGTTTTTGAAAAAAGGAATTAAAATCAATGGCATCCGGATCAAATGAACTGATATTGCCTGTATCAGTAGGGGGTTTCATTAAAAAACGAACAGGCCTGCTAGCAATAATCATTTTTCTTCCATCACGGGTAATCACCGAATTAAAAAAGATAGAGGGAATAATTGCTTTTGCTTCTGCATTGGAATAGGATGCAATTGTTTTGTTTAAAACACCATTGGTATTTTCATTTAGTTTTTGTTCAAATGCATAGCCACGATCTTTTTTATATTCGAAACCTCCCGAATTAAATTTTTGTATAGGACCTACTAAATCCCTTGTTAAAAAAGAAGAAAAAATGGGGCTGAGTAAATCCTTAGAAATGGCTTCTACATATTGTTGATCTTGTAAATTAATCTTAGCACCGTTTATTTTTTCATAATACAATTCTCTATAATAAGCTGCACCCAACATTCCGCCAGAAGCACCGTTTATTAAAACAGTTTGTTGCATCAATGTGCCACCCATCAATCGATCTATTTGTTGCAAGGTATTCATGGTAAAATTGGCGCTTCTTGTTCCACCTCCACTGGTATTGATAATGTAGAGAATGGGCTTATCTGATTTTTGACGCCGCTTCCAATTGTTTAAAATAGTAAGGTACTGTTGTTTATCTGCTTCAATTGCACTGTCATTGGCTAGTTCTCCAATGGCTTCTTTATTATACAATGGCCGCTCCTTTTTATTAATATAATTAAGCCCGTACGCTTTATTTCTTGGATCAATTACTTCTTGTTGATATAAATAATTAGCTAGTATATAAAGAGTTACTACCAATGGTATACTCCATGATCGTAAAAACATAGATAATGCACCTGCAACTGCTATTAAAATAGAAAAGAAGATGGTGATACTTGCTGCAGCAGGCAACTGAAACAATCTTGTATCGGAACTATATCCTACTAATACCAAAAATACAAATGCCATTACTATGGCCAATACTGCAGCAACATGGTGCCTATTAAATATAGCTTCTAAAAACTCAGTACTATAATGGCGTACATCTCTGGGCTTTCTTAATTTAAACCCTGCAGTAAGAAACCAATCTACCCGCATATCGAATTTTTCCTTTTGCAAAACCGAATTGGTTATTGCCTGATCATATTGTTCATTGGCTGTTTTAATATTTGTTGCAAGTGTGTAATAAATGGTTTTATCTGCCCCAAAAAAATAAATAAATGCAATCAATAAGGAGAGCATTAATCCACCCGTATAGCCTCCTGCTAAAAAAACAATATCCCAAGTGCTAGCTAGTTCTTGAATGGAAGAATAATTAATGGCTTTAATTAAATAAAATATCAAAAAAGCCATTGGAATAATGGCATTGTTGATACAGTATTTTAAAAATGGTTGGGCATTGGTAGCTAAAAATTTAAGCTGCTTACTATGCAAAATAAACGTGGTGATGTTCCAACTCATAATGAATACACCAGAAGTAAAACCTACAATTGCTGTACTTAAAGCTGAAACTTCTCCAAAATATTCAGGGGCCAAAAAGAGAGAGAAAGCCCCAAATGTTTTCATAAACCCACCTGCAACAGTAGAAAAAAGCAAATACCAAAAAATCAGAAAAATCTGGTATCTCCTAAAGTGAAGCAGGAAAAGTTGAATGGGCAAGGAGTACCAGATCCCGATCAGGTATTTCTTCATACCCTAAAGATAAATTTATTGTGCTTTTCGCTGCACCAAATAAAGCATCATTACCAAGGAGAGTAACAATAACATACCCATTAGTTGATGCAATTGGGCCATCCATTCAAAATAACCCCATTGCCCCGGAATAATGCCACTGCTGGTTAAAACACTGGCAATACCTAATAGCACTTGCAACAACACAATAATTAAAGGCCATTTTTTAAAGCTATTAAAGAGTGATGAACCATCTATTTTAATCAGTTTGAACCACCAAACAAGGGTAACCACTAATAAGATATATGCTAAACCGCGATGTATAAAATGAATGAGAATGGTATTGTCGATGAAATTGAATAGA
>VIKJ01000148.1 GCA_008080615.1 Chitinophagaceae bacterium
ATTGAATTCTTCTATCGATTACCCATTTTTCTAATTTAAAATCGGGAATGCCATACCTAAGTAAACCTCCAGGCAATTCATCTCTTTCAAAAACTGTTACACTATGACCCGCATAGTTTAATTGCGCTGCAGCTGCTAAACCTGCAGGCCCAGATCCAATAACGGCAATTTTTTTACCTGTTTTTACATTCGGTTTTTTGGGTTGAACAAAACCTTTATCGAATGCAATCTCAATAATATGTTTTTCAATTTCCTCAATAGTTACAGGAGGTTGATTAATGCCTAATACACAAGCACTCTCACAAGGTGCTGGGCAAATTCTTCCAGTAAATTCAGGAAAATTATTGGTGGCCGATAAAATTTCATAAGCTTCTTTCCAACTCTTGCGATATACTGCATCATTGAATTCAGGAATAATATTTCCTAAAGGACATCCATTATGGCAAAATGGTACGCCACAATTCATGCATCTGGCACTCTGTTGATTCAATGACTCTTCCGGTAATCTTTCTACAAATTCCTTATAGTCATTTACCCTTTCTTCAACAGCACGTTTGCTTGGAAGTTCTCTGGTGAATTCTAAAAATCCAGTTGGTTTGCCCATGTTACTATTGCTTTATTTGCTTAACAATGCTGCTTTGCGTTTTTGTAATACTTTTTTATAATCAGAAGGAAATACTTTCACAAAATTTTTCAATTGATTGTCTAAGTCGTTTAAAATAAATTTGGCTACTGTGCTATTGGTATAAGTTAAGTGTTTGCTAATCATTGATTGAATGGTATGAATATCGTCTTCGTTTAATGGGTCTAATTCTACCATTTCTTTATTGCATTTGCCAGAAAATGTATTGTTAACATCATAGATATATGCAATTCCACCACTCATTCCTGCAGCAAAATTTCTTCCTGTATCACCCAGTATTATTGCAGTGCCTCCAGTCATATATTCACAGCCATGATCACCCACACCTTCTACAACAACACTGGCGCCTGAATTACGTACTGCAAATCTTTCACCTGCTTTTCCTCTAATATATGCTTCACCAGAAGTGGCTCCATACAGTGCCACGTTTCCTATAATGCTATTCTCTTCTGCAGTAAAAGATGCTTGTGTAGATGGATAAACAATGAGTTTTGCGCCACTAAGTCCTTTACCAAAATAATCATTGGCATCGCCTTCTAATTCTAGTGTTAAGCCCTTGGTATTAAATGCACCAAAGCTTTGTCCTGCTGTTCCAGTAAATTTAAAATGTATACTATCTGCAGGTAAACCATCGCCCTTATAAACTTTAGTAATCTCATTAGAAACAATCGTACCCACTGTTCTGTCGGTATTTTTTATTTCAAAAGAAGCCGTTACTTTTTGTTTGGTATCAATGGCTTGTTTAGCTGCAGCTAATAATTGCCAATCTAATACTTCGGCAATACCATGATCTTGTTCTTCTTGTTTATATAAACCTGTGTACAATGACTCTGGTTCTTTGTAAAGTACTTTTGATAAATCAAGATGCTTGTATTTCCAATGGGTGCTATTTTCTTTTTGCTGCAAACATTCTACTTGCCCAATCATTTCATTCACTGTTCTAAATCCTAATTCGGCCATGATTTCTCTCAGTTCCTGTGTAATGAATTTGAAAAAATTTACCACATGATCAGGGTCGCCTGTAAATCTTTTGCGCAATGTTTCATCTTGTGTAGCAACACCAACCGGGCAGGTGTTTAAATGGCATTTTCGCATCATGATACATCCTTCAACAATTAATGCAGCTGTAGCAACGCCCCATTCTTCGGCACCTAGTAGTGCTGCAATTGCAATATCTCTGCCCGTTTTCATTTGTCCGTCTGCCTGAACTACAACTCGGCTTCTCAATTTATTTTTTACCAATGTTTGATGTGTTTCTGCTAAGCCAAGTTCCCAAGGAAGCCCCGCGTGTTTTACAGAACTGATAGGAGAGGCACCAGTACCACCATCATGACCAGCTATAAGTACCACATCTGCTTTTGCTTTTACAACGCCGGCAGCAATAGTACCAACACCTGCTTTTGAAACCAATTTTACATTAATGCGCGCAGCACGATTGGCATTTTTTAAATCGAAAATGAGCTGAGCCAAATCTTCAAGTCTTGTTTTTCCTATCCACTCATCTACCTTATAACCTGGTAATTGACCACCTTCACCAGGCTTCGCACCCTGTGCCATTTTTATTTGTATTTCATCTGCTTCGGTAAGGTATAATGCAGTTACGCCAAATCTTGCAGAAGCAACTTGTTTAATGGAAGAACGCATAGAATCTCCATTGGGTAATGGTGTGTAGCGAATTTCGTCTTCACCTCCTTCGCCCGTATTGCTCTTGCCTCCAAGCCTATTCATGGCAATCGCAAGTGTTGTATGTGCTTCCCAAGACACCGATCCAAAACTCATAGCACCAGTAGCAAAACGTTTGTATATACTTTCTGCAGGTTCTACATCATCAATAGAAATGGCCGGTTTGTTTTTACAGAATTCAAATTGACTCCTGAGCGTACATGCTCGCTCACTTTGGTCATTAATGATATGTGAATATTTTTTAAATGTAGCGTAGTCGTTTTTTTTGGTAGCTTCTTGTAATAAGTGAATGGTTTGCGGATTGAATAAATGAAACTCTCCTTTTCTTTTCCATTGATATACGCCACCAACTGGAAGGCGGTCTACTGGCTTATCTTTTTTGCTAAATGCAAAAAAATGTTTGGTGAGTGTTTCTCTTGCAATTTCGTCCAGGCCCATTCCTTCAATGCGAGAAGTAGCCCCAGTAAAATAAGTATCAACCACCGATTTATTAATACCAATGATTTCAAAAATTTGTGCGCCCTGATAAGATTGAAGTGTTGAAATACCCATTTTAGAAAACACTTTCAATAACCCTTCATTTACTGCTTTAATATAATTTTTCTTTAAATGATCAACATCTAGATCTGATTGAATTTTACCACTCATTTTCATTTCTCTAATAGAAGAGAGTGCCAAATATGGATTGATGGCTGTAGCGCCAAAGCCAACCAAACAAGCAAAATGATGCACTTCCCATACATCGCCTGCTTCTACAATTAAACCTACTTGACCTCTGTAACCTTTTTTAATCAGGTGGTGGTGAACAGCGGCCGTGGCCAATAGAGAAGGGATGGGAGCGTGATCAGAATCAATTGCTCTATCAGTTAATATAATTACTTCAAATCCATCCTGAACAGAATCTACAGCATAACGACATAAGCGATCTAATCCTGCTTTTAATGAACCAGGTTTTCCGTCGGCCCTAAAATAAGTTTGCAATGTTTTGGCTTGAAAAACACCTGTATCAATACTCCTGATTTTTTCTAATTCATGATTGCTTAAAATAGGCTGCTTTAGCGCAACACTATGACAAGCCATTGGATCTTCTATCAATAAATTTCCGTTGCTTCCAGCAAAAGTAGCAAGCGACATGACCATTCTTTCTCTTATAGGATCAATGGGCGGATTGGTTACTTGTGCAAATAGTTGTTTAAAATAAGCGCTAATATGTTGGGGTTGATCACTGAGTACTGCTAAAGGAGTATCGTTGCCCATGGAGCCAATTGGCTCTTTGCCATCAATGGCCATTGGTGCAATAATGGTGTCTAGGTCTTCAGTAGAATAGCCAAAAGCTTTTTGGTATTTAAATACCTGATCGCTTTCTAAATGGGTAAACATGACTCTTGGTTCGGGCAATTCTTCTAATCGAATTTTATATTTATTTAACCAATCGGCATATGGTTTTTGCGCGCAGATAGTGGCTTTTAGTTCATCGTCACTAATAATTCTTCCCTGAGCTAAATCAACCACAAACATTTTACCTGGCTGTAATCTTCCTTTCTCTTTTACATTAGATGGATCAATTGGTAATACACCCGTTTCAGAAGCCATGATTACTCTGTCATCGTGCGTAACTGTATAACGAGAAGGTCTCAGTCCATTTCTGTCTAAGGTTGCACCAATAATTTGACCGTCTGTGAATGATATGGATGCAGGCCCGTCCCAGGGTTCAATCATACAAGCATGGTATTCATAGAATGCTTTTTTAACAGGATCCATATCTCCGTTGCCATCCCAAGCTTCTGGAATCAACATCATCATTACATGCGGCAAAGATCTTCCTGTAAGTGTAAGTAATTCAATCATGTTGTCGAGACATGCAGAGTCGGATTGACCCCCAGAAACAATTGGCAACACCATTTCTAATTCTTCTTTAGAAAAATGGGGTGTAGTAAATCCTGTTTCACTAGACCTTAGCCAGTTGAGGTTGCCTTGCAACGTATTGATTTCTCCATTATGTGCCATGTACCGAAACGGCTGTGCCAATTTCCAGGAAGGGAATGTATTGGTGGCAAAACGAGAGTGAACTAATCCAAATGCAGAAACAACACGTTTGTCATTTAAATCGGGGAAATAATTTCTCACTTGCATACTAGTGAGTTGTCCTTTATATATGATGGTTCTTGCAGAAAGGGATGCCATATAAAAACCTACCTCATCTTTTCGGGTGCTATTATTGATGGTATGCGATGCGTAGTTGCGAAGGATAAAAAGTTTTCGCTCAAAATCATTAGTGTTGGTGATGGAATCTGGGCAGCTAATAAATACTTGCTCCATGCACGGTTCAACAGATAGGGCAGAGGGGCCTATATCGTTTTTGTTAACGGGAACTTTTCTGTAAACTAAAATTTCTAATCCCAGTTTTTCTGCAGCGCGATTAAAAATATCTCTGCACTCTTCTCTAAGGCCAATGGATTTTGGAAAAAAAATCATTCCAACTCCATACTTCCCATTTTCTGGAAGATGAACACCTAGTTTAATGCATTCGTCGAAAAAAAATTCATGGGGTATTTGAAACAAAATGCCTGCGCCATCTCCTGTATTGTTTTCACATCCACATGCACCTCGGTGCTCCATGTTTTCTAGTACCGTTAAGGCATCTGTAATATGTTGATGTGATTTATGTCCTTTTATATTAGCAACAAAGCCAATACCACATGCGTCGTGTTCAAACTCAGGATTGTACAAGCCTCCATCCATAGCAGAATTCATCATAACACCGAATTAATCGTGAAATAAAAAGTTGGCAGGCAATCCTGACTAAATTACAATTAATCACGATTAATTCAAAACAATATATAAGGAATGCTTATTTATTTGAATATTATTCAAATAAATAGATAAATGTTTGAAAAAATATCTAAAAATTTGTATGAAAAATCGCAGGCGAGTAGGTTTTAAGACTCTGTTGATTTATCTAATTGAAGAATGGTTTGAATTAAAACATTGGCTCCATTGGCCATATCAGTAGCAGTTGAAAATTCTTTAGGTGAATGACTGATGCCGCCGATGCTCGGAATAAAAATCATAGCAGAAGGAGCTATTGCGGCTATCTCCTGCGAATCATGCCCAGCACCGCT
>VIKJ01000149.1 GCA_008080615.1 Chitinophagaceae bacterium
TTTATTTTTATGTAGGAGCACTCGAAGGACCAACCATGGTTGCGGACATGAAAAAACTAACAGACATTCTGCAAAAAAAGCCGCAATTTGTAACAAGAACAGTAGTTAATCCAATTGGCCAACACAATGAAACCTATTGGCGAACAGAATTTGCTGATTTTTATAAATGGATGGCGCGTAATTGGTAAAACATGAAAAAACTCCTTCTATATTTTTGTTGTGGTTGTTTATTTTGTTATGCTCTACTATTCAATCGTGTAGAAGCACAACCCCAAATTGCTAAAAATCCTTTACCAACCGCTGCACAGTTAAAGTGGCATGAAAATAATTTTTATCTGTTCATGCATTTTGGGCCTAATACATTTACCAATAAAGAGTGGGGAGATGGGAAGGAAAAAACGGAAGTATTTAACCCACAACAACTCAATACAGATCAGTGGTGTAAGATTGCCAAAAACGCTGGAGCCAAAGGAATTATTATTACGGCAAAACATCATGATGGGTTTTGTTTATGGCCTAGTAAATTCTCTACACATACTGTTAGAGAAAGTGGTTTTAAGAGAGATGTATTAGCCGAATTGTCGGCTTCATGCAAAAAGGCTGGATTGTTATTTGGTATTTACATTTCGCCTTGGGATAGAAATCATCCAAACTACGGAACTGAAAAATACAACGAAGTATTTGTAGGAATGATGAAGGAACTTTTTCAGCAATATGGTCCTATATGGGAACTATGGTGGGATGGGGCCAATGGAGAAGGTCCTAACGGAAAAAAACAAGTATACGATTGGAATTTGTTTGAAACCACTGTAAGAAACATTTCACCGCAAACAGTTATATTCAGTGATATTGGTCCAGACATTCGCTGGATTGGTAACGAAGATGGAAGAGGCGGATTAACCAATTGGAATTTATTGGATACTGCAGGTTTTAAAAGGGGAGAAGGTGCACCCAGTTCAGATACATTACTTCAGGGAAATTATAAGGGAGTTCATTATTTACCAGCAGAATCTGATGTGAGTATTCGTAAAGGTTGGTTTTATCATCAGGAAGAAGATGCTACAGTAAAATCACCCGATAGTTTATTCGCCATTTACTTGCAAACGGTTGGAAGAAACGCCAACTTATTATTGAACGTGCCACCCAATCAAAATGGATTAATCAGTGCAATTGATTCGGCAGCTTTGATGGGGTTTAAGCAAAAGCGATCCATCTTTGAGCAAGATCAATTATTAAATAAAGCAGCTATTAGTATTGGAGAACCAGATAAGCGTAATCCCAATACACCCTATAGCTGGTATTATATTTTAAAAGCTCCGCAAAAAATCAGGGGTATAATTTTGCAAGAAGATTTAAAGTATGGGCAAAAAATAAGTAGTGCCCGAATCACAATTAGTACAAATGGACAAGTGAAATTTCAGCAAACCATTACAACTGTTGGTAATCAAAGAATATTGATGCTTCCTCAACCCATAGAAGCCACTGAGGTTGCATTTGTAGTGTTGGGCTCAAAAGGCAGGCCTGTATTAAAACTTGTGAAAGCATTTTAAGGGTTTATTGAATTTTAAATTGCAGAATCAAATTGGTTCTACAATTTAAAAATAGTATCTCAGAATAAATTAGTATCGCATGTTGAAATTAGTTCCGCACTATAAAAGTAACCCCTTCTATAGCTAATTGAGTTTTAGGAAATACTTCAATTGCTTCGGCTAAATATTCGTTTAACTCCTCGTATTTACTACTAAAGTGCCCCAATAGTAAATGATGTGCATTGGCTTTTAATGCAATGCTTGCAGCCTGTGTAGTGGTAGAGTGGAATCTTGCCAAAGCACGGTCCTCCATGGCTTTTAAGTAAGTAGCTTCATGATAAATCATGGATACATCTTTGGCAATTTCTGCAATAC
This sequence comes from Chitinophagaceae bacterium, assembly GCA_008080615.1. Classification (GTDB taxonomy): domain Bacteria; phylum Bacteroidota; class Bacteroidia; order Chitinophagales; family Chitinophagaceae; genus Sediminibacterium. The sequence goes on from VIKJ01000149.1 coordinate 1,905, forward strand.
GTTCGTCGTAAATAGTATCTGCACAAAATGCATAACTTCTAGGAGCTGTATTTGGAATGGTTACTTGATGATTATAAATAACTGTACCCTCTTTGTTGGTATAATCATAGCCCTGTTTAAGTGAAGGGTAAAATGCAGCAGGAATTTCAAATGCTAATACTTTTTCCTTGTCTATTTTACGAGGCAATCTCTTTTCGCGAACAATAAATCCCCAACAAGGAATTCGGTGTTGTGTACTAAAACATGCCACAGAAAATTTAGGGGTATCTAATATGGTTTCTTCTTTGGTTAAGGGATGAAAAACCAACTCAAATGGTAGGGTAGTTACAGCAACTTCTAATTGTAGCTTAATAATAGATTCCATTGCGGCAGGGGCATATAAATAAAGGGGCTGTTCTCTGCCTAATAATCCCATACTGGTAATGAGCCCGATCAAACCAAAATAATGATCTCCATGCAAGTGGGAAATGAAAATATGATTCAATTTGCCCCTTTTAACCTTATACCTAGATAATTGCATTTGGGTGCCTTCTCCACAGTCTATTAGTAATAATTGGTCGTTTAATGTAACCACTTGTGCTGTAGGATGCCTGTCGTAAGCAGGAAGCGCAGAATTATTACCTAATATGGTTACAGCGAACATTGTTTTTATCGGAATTTTAAAACGAGTGTAATTACCCTAATAATAAGACAAATTAAGTTTTTTTATGCTGCATAACTCCTATATTTCCTGCTTATTTAAAGTAAAATAGCCACATATTTGAGATAATAAAATCATTCCCTCAAAAAAAGCCCAAATAATTACACTTTTTTCAGTTAAAATTGTACCTTTGCAGCCATAAAAAAAAGAGAGAATCCAATTCTGGAGTCAAAAAAAAATTTGAGATGCCTTATTTAACAACAGAAAAAAAAGCCAGCATTTTTGCTGAATTCGGTGGAAAAGCAACCAACACAGGTTCTATTGAAGCACAAGTAGCCATTTTAACTGAGCGCATTGCGCACATTTCTAAGCACTTGCAAGCCAATAAGAAAGACCATTCAACTCAACGTGGTTTGATGCAAATGGTAGGACAGCGTAAACGTTTATTAACGTATATGCAAAAGCACAACCTTACTGGTTACCGCGCATTAATTGAAAAGTTAGGCCTGAGAAAATAATTCTTACGCTATGTTATAAAACCATTCCCAACTCACATTTTATTGTAGTTGGGAATAGTTGTTTTATCCAAACTCTTTTCAATTCATCCTTCATTTCCATCAATCAAAAAATATTATGTTAACACAACCAATAAGTGTAAGCTTCGACTTGGGCGGCAACCGCCAGGTAACATTGGGTACCGGTAAATTAGCCCGTCAGGCTGATGGAGCCGTTACCGTTCAGCAGGGTAACTGCATTATTATGGCTACAGTGGTAGCTAACAAGGATCCTAAAGAAGGTCAAGATTTTTTCCCATTAAGTGTAGATTATCAGGAGA
>VIKJ01000150.1 GCA_008080615.1 Chitinophagaceae bacterium
CATTACCGAAGATGCCAACAGGAATGAAATGGTACAGCACGTGTATGATATTACCTATGGTACGGTGCGACGCAATGAAGATACCTTGGTAGTAATTGATGACAGCATTGTAAGGGGTACTACTTTAAAAGAAAGTATTGTGCGCATGCTCTCTCGTTTACAACCCAAGAAAATTATTGTAGTTTCTTCTGCTCCACAAATTCGTTATCCAGATTGTTATGGAATTGATATGAGTAAGTTGGGAGATTTTATTGCATTTCGCGCAGCTATTGCTTTGATCAAAGAGCGGGGTATGGATCATGTGCTAACAGATGCACAAGAAAAAATCAATCAATTAAAAGAGAATAACGAACTACATACCGAAAATGTAGTACGCCAAATTTATAAACCATTTACTACACAAGAAATTTCCGATAAAATTGCCCAACTGATTACACCTGCTGGTGTAGACCTTCCTATACAGGTAATTTATCAAACCATCGAAGACTTACACGATAGTTGCCCTACCAATACAGGTGATTGGTATTTCACAGGTAATTATCCTACACCTGGTGGTAACAGAGTAGTGAATAAAGCGTTCTTGAATTATTTAGAAGGAAAGAATGTGAGGGGGTATTAAACCCTATAACATATAGCATTGATATTCATTCCTGCGCCAACAGAAGCAAATAATACAATATCGCCTGGCTGCAAATGATGTTCATCTAATTCGCCACGGCTTACTAAATCGTACAATGTTGGAATGGTGGCAACAGAACTATTTCCTAATTTGTGAATGCTCATAGGCATAATATTTTTAGGAATTTCTTTAATGCCATATAATTTAAACAAGGCTTTGATAAATCCTTCATCCATTTTTTCGTTGGCCTGATGCAAGAAGAATTTTTTTACTTCCGTTATATCAACCCCTGCTTTTTCTAAACAGGCTTTCATGGCAAGGGGAACATTTTTTATAGCGTATTCATATACTTTTCTCCCCTTCATTTTAATGTACCTAACCGAAGGATCAGCACCTGGCACATAGGATTGCCCCATGGTAATATAGTTTACCTCATCTACACAATGACTTTGCATGCTGGCTGCCATAATTCCCCTTCCTTGTTCATCACCTTCCACTCCTTCAATAATGGTAGCACCTGCACCATCACTAAATATCATACTATCTCTATCAAAATGATCTATCACCCTACTGAGGGTTTCGGTACCTATTACTAAACATCTTTTTGCAAGGCCTGCTTTAATAAATGCATCTGCTTGTGTAACACCCAATATCCAACCAGGGCATCCAAATAATACATCATAAGCTACACAGTTGGGGTTGCGAATACCCAAACCACTTTTAATATGTGATGCCAATGAAGGAACTGAATCGCTTTGAATGGTATTTTTTAAAACGTTTCCAAAATTATGCGCAACAATAATTTGATCAATGGTTTCAGGATCAACACCTGCATCGTCTATCGCATGTTTGGCAGCAATCAATCCCATATCAGACGATTTAAATTCATTGCCAACATATCTTCTTTCTTCAATGCCCGTAATGTCTTTGAATTTCTCTACTATTTCTGCAGAGGGTGCTGCTATTTTCTGATGATCTTCTCCGTAAAAATCTTGTTCTGCAAAATCTTTATTGGTTTTGATATGCGGGGGAATATAACTACCCGTTCCTGTAATTACTGTTCGCAACTGTGGCATCGTTTCGGAGTTAAGTATTGTTCAAATGTAAGTATAAATAAAAAGGGATGGCTTGCCATCCCCTGATATATTTAAAAACTAACAAGTGTTTATAAGTAATGATCGCCTTTATTGCGCTTTACTTCTGCCACATACTCTTTAATGGCCTGCTCTTTTTCTTTTTTACAAATTAACAATACATCGGCCGTGTCTACTATAATAAAATCATCCAATCCCTGTAATACCACCAGTTTTTCGTGTGGTGCAGAAACCATGCATTTTGTAGCATCTATCACAATTACATTTTCTGATGCTGCCGCATTGCCTAGGTAGTCCTTTTCTAAATTATCATAAGCGCTATTCCAAGTACCTAAATCACTCCATCCAAAAGAGGAAGGAATTACGTATACATTGTCTGCCTTTTCCATAATGGCAAAATCAATAGATACATTGGTACACAATGGATATATACGATTGATGGCTTCTTTTTCGGAAGGTGTATTAAAGCTGGCTTTTTCTGCATCAAACAATTCGAACATTTCTGGTTGATACTGTTCAAATGCTTTCATTACATTTTTTACCTGCCAAACAAAAATACCGGCGTTCCAAAGAAAATCACCGCTGGCTAAAAATGTTTTGGCTAATTCTAGGTTGGGCTTTTCGGTGAAGGTTTTTACTTTATAAATTCCATCTGCCACTTGCATGGGTTCATGCTGTATATAGCCGTAGCCTGTGTTGGGGTGTGTTGGCTTAATGCCCAATGTTACCAACGACTTTATATGGCATACAAATTCTAAAGCCTGCAACGTAATTTTTTTAAAATTCTCTGTATCCAAAATCATATGATCGCTTGGTGCAACAATCAATGAAGCTTCTGGATCTTTTTGCAATAACTTATAAGAAATATAAGCTACGCAAGGCGCCGTATTTTTTCTACTGGGTTCTGCTAAAATATTTTCAATAGGCAATTCGGGTAACTGCGCTTTTACAATTTCAACATATTCGTCGGAGGTTACAATAAATATATTTTCATTGGGAATAAATGCAGCATAGCGCTCATAAGTCCATCTAATAAGAGATTTACCCGTGTTGAGAATGTCTAAAAACTGCTTTGGATAAGATGCCCGGCTTTTAGGCCAAAAGCGACTGCCGATACCGCCAGCCATGATCGCTACATAATGGTGTTTGTTCATTGCGAGAGTTTAAGTTAAACCGTTCAATTTTAAGTGCAATAGTACACGAATATTGAACGTGTTTAATATGAACTTATTGCTTATTTATACAATTCCCTCCCGTATTAAATCGTGTAAATGTAAAATGCCCGCATATTGACCGCTTTCTGCAACAACCAGTTGACTGATATCATTTTTTCTTAGCAGGTCCAATGCTTCTACTGCCAAGGCTTGTGAGCTAATGGTAATGGGTTTTGGGCTGAGGATATCGCTAGCAAGCAAGTTGCTGATATCGGTTGTTTTTTCTAACATTCTTCTTAAATCTCCATCGGTAATAATACCAATCAATTTACCGCTATCATCCACCACGGCTGTAACACCTAATCTTTTCTCTGTAATTTCTACAATCACTTTTTTTAATGACGCATTGGCCAATACAGCAGGTTTTTCATTCGTAGCTGCAATATCTTCTACCCGCAAGTA
>VIKJ01000151.1 GCA_008080615.1 Chitinophagaceae bacterium
TATAGAAAAATTTCCAGAAGCCTACGGTACTATTTTAAGTGAGCAAGGTGTAAACTTATCTGGCGGTCAAAGACAACGACTAGCAATCGCAAGAGCATTATATCGAAATCCTGAAATCCTCATTCTTGATGAAGCAACTAGTAGTCTTGATCCTACAAGCGAACAAAAAGTATTGGATACATTAAATTGGTTTAAATCTCAGGGGAAAACCATTATTATCATAGCGCATAGACTCTCAACAATTAAACATTGTGATAAAATATTAGTGCTTCATAATGGTGCTTTGGTAGAACAAGGATCTCATAATGAACTATTATTAGCAAATGGGCATTACACTAAACTTTGGAGTTATTTTGCAGGAACTATTTAAATTAGAATCCATAAATCAAGTAGAAATACTTAATACTTTAATTTATAAAAGATTATGATTGTGCTGAATTTTTTATCCTGGTAACCATCAATTTTCAAATAAACCAATCATGAAATCTTTTCAATTCATATTCATACTGTTACTTAGTATTTTAATTTTTTTTCATACTAAATCATATGCCCAAATTAATACCAATACTTTCAATCCTAATGAGCTTATAGGTAAACAATTTCCACTCAATCAACTTCCCGTTTCCAATAACAAAATAATTACCCTTAATCAACTTAAAGGAAAGCCCACACTTGTTAATTTTTGGTTCACTACCTGCATGCCATGTATAGCCGAAATTCAAACATTGAACGATATTAAACAAAAATTCAAAGACAGTATAAACTTCATTGCTATTACACACGAAAACAATAAAACTGTAAAATCATTTCTTAAAAAACATCATTATACTTACACTCAAGTTACCAATACTTCCTACTTTATAGATTCGTTCCACATGCAAACATTTCCTGTAAATTTATTCTTAGATAAAAGTGGTATTATCAGAAAAATTGAAGGTGGTATTCCTTTCAGTATAAACTTTAATAATGAATTAGTAATGAGCGATGGTAAAGAATTCATTGCTTATTTACGTAAACTACTATACCAATAACCCCTCCACAACCTTTGCAAAATGCGCATGCTCCAAAGCATGAATCTTGGTAGCTAAATCGGCAGGGGTATCGCCAACCTCAATAGGGCACTTGGCCTGAAATATGATATTGCCCTCATCATAGTGCTCATTTACATAATGTATAGTAATTCCACTTTCGGCTTCGCCAGCTGCTATCACTGCTGCATGCACTTTATCTCCATACATACCCTTTCCTCCATACTTAGGCAATAGGGCAGGGTGGATATTTATAATCCGCTGGGGGTAGGCTGCCACCAATACTTCGGGCACTTTCCACAAAAATCCGGCTAAAACTATAAAATCAATTTTATGCTGTTTTAGGGCCAAAATGCAGCTTTTTTCACTAAAAAAGCCCTGTTTTTCTATTAAAATAGCCTCAATTCCCCATTTTTTAGCTATTTCCAAAACCCCCGCTCCGGGTTTATTGCATACAATCAATGCCACTTTAATGCGGTCACTATCTTTAAAATAATCCATTATTTTATCTGCATTGGAGCCCGCCCCCGAAGCAAAAATGGCTAATTGAGTCATATTCTGGGCTTTTAAGGTTTTTTTTTGCGCATTTTTTGCCATATCCGGCCCAAGTAACCCTTAAAAAAGGGGAACTGCCCAAAGGGGATACTTACTACCAATACACAAATAGGCCATAAAATGGTCATCAATACAATATATAGTATCACATACTCCGTTCCTTTTTCAATGGGGCTGGCTTGTAAAATTTGTCGGGCTAGGTAGCCACAAAGGCTTCCTCCCAAGGCAAAAGTGGAGAAAATTAAGATAAACTGAAACCAGCTTACCTGCCATTTCTCTTTCAGTTGTTTAAACATTTGGCAAAAGTGTATTAAAAAGTTCATCCTTAAGTAGATAAAGCATAAAAAAAATTATAAATGATTGTGTAATTGTCACGTTCGTATCATATTTTTGCCCCCGTTCACGGATATTTTTCCACACCAGAACCATGATGTGCATATGATAGTGTCTAGATCCATAGCCAAAACCAGCCTAACCGCTATTTTTTTTCTTTTCAGTGTATGTTTCAGCGTTGCCCTAAAAGCGCAAGACGGTAAAGCACTTTTTAGTGCCAATTGTGCCTCTTGTCATGCTGTGCATAAAAAGCTTACAGGGCCTGCATTAGCAGGTGTTGAAGAGCGCTGGCCCGACAAAACAAAACTCTATTCTTGGATTAGAAATAGTGCTGCGTTTTTAAAAACAGGAGATGCCTATGCCAACAACTTGTATAAAGAATACAATGGTGTTGCAATGAACGCGTTCCCTACTTTAAAAAATGAAGAAATAGACGCCGTATTGGCGTATATTAAATCGGTTCCTGCTCCTGGTGCTGCTGCTCCTGGTGCTGCTGCAGCCGTTGCTCCTGTAGAAGGAGACAACACTTTGTTGTTTGGTATTTTAACCTTGATCCTTGCAGTTGTTGCATTGATCATGTTACAAGTGAATGCCAACTTAAAAAGGTTGTCCGACGAAAAAACAGGCAACCCTATTTTAGTACCTATCCCTTTTTACAAAAACAAAAGCTACATAGCAATGCTAACCGTAGTATTGTTTTTAGTGGGTGGCTATCTTACTACTAAAGGTGCAATGGGTTATGGTAGAAGCCAAAATTATCAACCAGAACAACCTATTTACTATTCTCATAAAGTACACGCTGGCGTTAACCAAATTAACTGTCAATACTGTCACTCTGGTGTTGCTCAAGGTAAGCAAGCAACCATCCCTTCTGTAAATGTTTGTATGAACTGTCACTTGGCCATCAACGAATACAAGGGCGAAAAAATGTATACCGAAACTGGTGAAGAAGTAGACGGTACTGCAGAAATAAAAAAATTATACAAATACGCCGGTTTTGAAGAAGGCAAACCTTGGGATGCTGCTAATGCAAAACCAATTGAGTGGGTTCGCATTCACAACCTACCAGACCACGTTTATTTTAACCACTCACAACACGTTAAAGCTGGCCAAGTTGCTTGTCAAACCTGTCATGGTGAAATTCAAAAAATGGGTGAAGTAAAACAATTTACCGACCTCAGCATGGGCTGGTGTGTAAACTGTCACCGCGAAACAAAAGTTCAATTTAATAGCAACGGGTTCTATAGTATCTACGAAAAATACCATGCAGATCTTAAGAGTGGTAAACTAGATAGTACTAAAGGTATTACTGTTGAAAAAATTGGTGGTACCGAGTGTCAAAAATGTCACTACTAATCCACAACTATTTGTAACACAACAATTGGGTTTCTTAAATATATAATTCGAACGGAAGCCGCCTGCGGTTTCCAACTGTTAATCAATAATTATGGAGCAAAAAAAGCACTGGCAAAGTTTTGGAGAGCTGAATCAGTCTGAATCGTACAACAAAGATGTGAAAGACGAGTTTAATGAATCGCTTCCATTGGTTGAAGATGAGGGCAAGAGTTTTCTTGAAGCCAAAGCACCTCGTAGAGACTTTCTTAAATACTTAGGTTTTAGCACGGCTGCTGCCGCTGCTGCTGCAAGCTGCGAAATGCCTGTAAAAAAAGCCATTCCTTTTGCCAATAAGCCCGAAGATGTTGTGCCTGGTATTGCAAAATATTATGCTACTACATATGTTCAAAACGGTGATACCATCAGCGTTTTAGCTAAAGTACGTGATGGCAGGCCTATTAAGTTAGAAGGTAATGAACTAAGCCCAATCACCAAAGGTGGTACTTCTGCAAG
>VIKJ01000152.1:0-3290 GCA_008080615.1 Chitinophagaceae bacterium
TTACTTTCACTCTAAATAACATTTTAATGAAATATCTACTCACCATTGCAAGCTTAATCATGCTCAGCGCATTTACCTTTCCGGCCAATAATAGTATTCACGGTTTTAAAGTAAAATCGATTGAGGGAAAAACCATCAATTTTGCTGATTTCAAAGGCAAAAAAATCTTGATTGTAAATACCGCTTCAAAATGCGGTTATACTCCTCAGTATGAAGCATTACAAAAAGTGTACGAGCAATACAAAAACAAATTGGTTATTGTAGGATTTCCTGCAAATAATTTTGGCGGGCAAGAGCCAGGTTCGGATAGTGAAGTTCAGGAATTTTGTAAAGTGCGTTATGGTGTAACTTTTCCTTTAGCAAGTAAAGTAAGTGTTAAAGGAGATGATACTGCACCTATTTACAAATGGCTTACTTCAAAAGCTCAGAATGGTGTATTGGATGCAGAAATCAAATGGAATTTTGGAAAATTCTTATTAGACGAAAATGGTTCATTGATTCAATATTTCCCTAGTGCTGTAAAACCAGACAGCGAGGAAATATTAAAATACGTGAAGTAGTTAAATCAACTAAATTTGCTTTAAAGAGAATGTAAACTGCATTCTCTTTTTTTTGTAATTTATTTAGTTCATCCGTTATGCTATTTTCCGATGTAATAGGGCATGCCGCCACCAAACAGCACCTTGCAGAAATGGTGGAGCAAAATAGGCTTAGCCATGCATTACTTTTTTTAGCCAAAGAAGGTACGGGTGGGCTTCCGCTTGCAATGGCTTTTGCTCAATATATAGTTAGCTTACCTGTGGATGCACCTATTGTAGAAGATCTCTTTGGCGGTATGACTGCTTTGGCCCCTGCCAGTGGATTTATTCATCCCGATCAAATTGCCGATCAGCCTTCTTTTTCAAGGGCTAGCCAATTAATACACCCTGATTTACATTTCACATTTCCAGTTATCCCAAGAAAATCTGGTGATAAACCTACCAGCGGAGATTATATTGAAGAATGGAGAAGCTTTATCCAAACATATCCTTATGGTAATGTGTACGACTGGTTGCAAAGTATTGGCGCCGAAAACAAACAGGGGAATATCACGGCCGAAGAATGCAATCAAATTATTCGGCAGTTGAATTTAAAAAGCTTTGAAAGTAAATACAAGGTTTTGTTGTTATGGATGCCCGAATACTTGGGAAAAGAAGGCAATAAGTTATTGAAATTAATTGAAGAGCCACCTGCAAATACCTTGTTCATTTTGGTAGCAGAAAATGAAGAACTCATTTTACCTACCATACTTAGCCGTTGCCAATTGGTAAAAATTCCTGCTTTGGAAGATGAAGAAGTGGTAGCTGCATTGATAGAGCGTTCGCAAACTACACCGGAGTTGGCCAAACAAATTGCTGCCATTAGCGAGGGTAATTATAGAGAAGCCTTGAATTTATTACAACATGCAGATGAAGATTGGCATAGCTTGTTGAGAGAATGGTTAAATGCCATGTTAAAAAACGGCCCAGCTGCACAGGTTAAATTTGTAGAGGAAATTAGTGGGATTGGCAGGGAAAAGCAAAAGCAGTTTCTTCGCTACTTTAACCATTTATTAGAACAGAGTATTCGTATAAGGGTTTTGGGGGAGGATGGGGTAAAACAGGGCGATACAGAAAAGGATTTTGCTAAAAGACTCAATAAAATTGCATCAGTAAGCCAGCAAGAAGCCATTATTGAGGAGCTGGATAAAGCATCCTACTATATAGAGCGCAATGCCAATGCCAAAATGCTGTTTCAGGCCCTTACCATTAAACTATACCATATCATTCAGAACAAAACCCTAATTTTGAATAGCTAAAAATTTGAATATTAACCTTCTTAGTTATACTTAATATATGGGATGTGGATCATGTGGAACTGGTAAACCCAACGGTTGCAAAAGCAATGGCGGGTGTAGTACTGGTGGTTGTAACCGATTAAATGTACACGATTGGCTATTGAATTTGCCGTTTAGTGACCCCGAAAGCAGTTGTAAAATTGTAGAAGTAAGCTTTAAACAAGGTAGCCGTAAGGAATTTTACCGCAATACCACTTTGCAATACTTTGAGAAGGGAGATTATGTTACCCTCGAAGGTGTAAGCGGTTTTGATGTGGGTGAAGTAAGCCTTACCGGAGAATTGGTACGCATCCAAATGAAGAAAAAAGGGGTGGAAGAATTTAGCCCCGAGATAAAAAAGATTGTTCGCAGAAGTACCGACCGTGATATTGAAAGCTTTACAATAAGCAAGAGTAGGGAAAAAGAAATATTGGCTCGTAGCCGCGCTATATCCCGTTCCCTTAACCTTCAAATGAAATTAAGCGAAGTAGAAATTCAGGCCGATGGCAAAAAAGCTACTTTCTTTTATACTGCAGATGATCGGGTGGATTTTAGAGAACTCATTAAAATTTTTGCCGGAGACTTTAAGTTTAAAGTAGAAATGAGGCAAATTGGTATTCGCCAGGAAGCAGCAAAAGTGGGTGGGATTGGAAGTTGTGGAAGAGAACTATGTTGCAGTACTTGGCTCAATGAATTTAAAAGTGTAAACACTACTGCAGCGCGTTATCAAAATTTATCGATTAATCAAACCAAATTAAGCGGACAGTGTGGCCGTTTAAAATGTTGCTTGAATTATGAGTTAGATACTTACTTAGATGCATTACAACAGTTTCCTGATTATGCAGATACTTTAGATACTGCCATGGGAACTGCACACTTGATAAAGAAAGATATTTTCAAAAATTTGATGTGGTATATTTTACCAAATAATAACAAGCATTATCCGCTTACTATTCAACGTGTAAAAGAAATTAAACGCATTAATCAACAAGGGCAAAAAGTAGATGAATTACAAGCTGTTGAAATTGTAAACAGCAAACAAAAAGAAGCAGAACCTGCATTTGTTGAACTGGTAGGTCAAATTAGTTTAAAAACATTGGAGAAAAACGATCGTAGAAAAAGAGACCAACAACGTAGTAATACTCCTGGTGGAAATAGAAATGATCGCAGGCCAGATAATAGAGGCGATAACAGACCTGATAATAGACAAGACAATCGCGGCCTTCAGCAAAATAGACCAGATAATCGCGGGCCTCAGCAAGGACAGGGTCAAAATCAAGGACCTCGTGGACCTCAACAAAATAGACCTGATAATCGACAAGATAATCGCGGACCTCAACAAGGTCAAGGGCAAAATCAAGGACCGCGCGGACCACATCAAAACAGACCAGATAATCGCGGGCCTCAGCAAGGACCTCGTGGGCCTCAACAAAAT
>VIKJ01000152.1:3355-7264 GCA_008080615.1 Chitinophagaceae bacterium
ATTAAGTGTCTAACTTTTTGGGGGCATCTAAATATCGGGGCTTTTTATTGGTAATACTTGAAGAAAGTTATGGTAGCATCAACAATTATAGCTGATCCATTTCTGTTTTCACAAACTCCATTAATTTCTTAATATAATTGGGCGTTAAATTAAATTCCAATCCTGCCGCCTTGTATAATTCAGGTAATGTTTTGGTTCCGCCCAAACTAAGTGCATTCATATAGTTTTGTAGTGCTTGCTCTTTATTTTGCTTGTACTGCATCCAAAGACCAATGGCGCCTAATTGCGCAATACCATATTCTATATAATAAAAAGGTACTTCAAATAAATGCAATTGACGTTGCCATCCTATAGCTCTAAATGCATCTAAGCCTGTATAATCAATACTGCTGGTAGAAAATTCAGTAAGTATCTGCATCCATTTTGCAGTGCGCTCTTCAATGGTATGAGTAGGATTTTCGTACACCCAATGTTGAAATTGATCGATGATGGCAATCCAAGGAAAAACTGTAATGGTTCTTTCTAATTGATGTTCTTTAGCTCTTTTTAAATCGGCTTCATTGGTAAAAAATGCACCCCAATGATCCATCGAAAATAATTCCATTGCCATACTGGCTACTTCCGCAATTTCCATTGGATATTCTTTAAAAGAACTCAATGGTAAGGGATGCGCAAGAAATGAATGAACTGCGTGCCCGCCTTCATGCACCATGGTTGTAACATCACTCATTTGTCCTGCAGCATTCATAAAAATAAATGGTGCCCCAGATTCTGCAAGAGGGCAATTGTATCCTCCTGGTGCTTTTCCTTTTCTACTTTCTAAATCAAAATGATTTAACTCATTCATCTTCCTTAAGCAGTTGGCAAAAAATGGATTCAGCTGTTCAAAACACTGTACCGATTTTTCAAACAAATCTTTGCCATCCGTAAATGGCTTCAATGGCATAACACCTGCTGGCTCCGCTTCCGTATCCCATGGGTGTAAATTTTCTAATCCCAGTTTTACTTTCTTGCGATCATAAATTTGATTTACCAATGGCAATACGTGTTGCTTTACTGCTTCATGAAATTGAAAACAATCTTCCTTGCTATAATCAAAACGGCCTAGTTCTTTAAACTTGTAATCTCGGTAATTTTCAAAGCCAGCATTCAATGCTATTTGATGGCGCTTGGCAATTAAATTACTGTACAATTCATGCATGGCTTGTTCATCTTGCTTTCTGCGCTCCTGAATTTTTCTGTACACATCTTCACGCAATGAACGATCGCTACTTTCTAAAAATTTAGCAGCTTGTTGTAAAGTATATTCTGTGCCTTCCACTTCTACGGTCATTTTACCTGCAATAGCACCATATTGTTGTTGTAAAACACTCAATTCGGCCTGAATAGGAATATTGGCTTCTCTAAATAAATCAATACTCTTTTTTACTGAACGCAAATAGGTATGGTATAAATCCTGGTCCAATTCGGCAGTAAATGCACATTGAATTAATTTTTTATTCAACAAATCGGCATAGGGCTGCAACTTGGGTTGAATTTCCATACAGAAATATGTAAAAGCTTCTTCCAATGCTTTATCGGTTGTATCACAAGTCATTTTGATTTGTCTCCAGCAAGCATCTTCGCTTACAATAGCCTCTAACTCACTCATATCTTTTAACCATTGCTCTAAACTGGCTTTGCTGCTAATTTCTCTGTCTACTAGTGTTTTAAAATAAGGCTCAAGGCTTTCCCAATTGGTAATTTGGAACTGCTGGGGTAAAAAATGTCTGCTAATCTTCTCAATTGCTGCGTTAGGAACCATCATCAAAATTATTTTAACCGCAAATTTAGTGAATGAGAGCGTTACAGTTGGGTGAGGAATCTTATTTTTGCTGCCCCGTGGAAGATATCATTCATTTATTACCCGATAATATAGCCAACCAAATTGCAGCTGGAGAAGTAATTCAACGGCCTGGCAGTGCAGTAAAGGAATTATTGGAAAATGCCGTAGATGCTGGCGCATCAAAAATTAAGCTGATTGTAAATGATGCAGGAAAGGCATTGGTTCAAGTGATAGTATTGCTGCAGTTGCTCAGGTAGAACTCAAAACCAAAAGAGCAGAAGACGAACTAGGAACTGCCATTGAAATTGAGAATAGTAAAATTATTAAGCAGGAAGCTTGTGCTGCTAATGAGGGCACCAGCATCAGCATGAAGAATTTATTCTTTAACGTACCAGCACGCAGAAATTTTTTAAAAAGCAATGCTGCAGAAATGCGGCATATAGTAGAAGAATTTATTCGAGTATCAATGGCTTTTCCTGATCGATTTTTTTCACTTACCAGTAACGGGCAAGAAGTATTTCATTTAGAAGCAGGTAGTAGCAAACAAAGAATTGTACAAATCTTAGGCAGTAGCTACAATGCAAAATTAGTAGCTGTTGCAGAAGATACCGATTACATGAATATCAGTGGTTTTATTGGCAAACCAGAAACTGCCAGAAAAACCAGGGGCGACCAATATTTTTTTGTAAACAACCGATACATTAAAAGTGCTTATTTAAATCATGCTGTAAATGCTGCTTTTGATGGCATGATTCCAAAAGATAGTTTTCCTAGTTATGTATTGTATATAGATTTAGATCCTGCGCAAATTGATATCAATGTGCATCCTACCAAACAGGAAATTAAATTTGAAGACGAGAAAATTATTTACGCGTTTGTGCAAGCCGCTATTAAGCACGCATTGGCTCAATTTAGCATTGCTCCTTCTCTAGATTTTTCATTGAACGCTTCTATACAAGGTTTAGATGCAGTAAACAAGCCCTTTACCAGTGATCAGCAGCAAGCAGCAGTTTCTTCTAGTTTATACAAAACATTCTCTCAAAAACACCAAGCGCATTTTATTGAGCCCAATGAAAAAAGTGATTTAAGTAGTTGGAAAGATTTTTTTAAAGCGAGTGAAGGTTCTGTAATTAAAGATGAAGGCCCTGCTAGTATTCAATTAGAAACCGCTATTCAAAAAAATAAAACAACCGATTTTACCCAACTTATACAAATACACAATACCTATATAGTTGCAACGGTACAAAAGGGATTTCTATTGGTGCATCAGCAGTTGGCACATGAGCGTATTTTATATGAAAAGTATAGTGCTGTAGCGCATCATATGCAGGCTGCAACACAAAAAAGTTTATTCCCTGTTACTTTAGAATTAGTAGGCAGTGACGCCGTTTTATTAACTGAACTTTTACCTGAACTACAAATTATTGGCTATCAAATTGAGCCTTTTGGACAAAACAGTTTTGTAATTCAAGGAGTGCCAGCAGATGTAATTGCAGGTGATGAAAAACATTCTATTGAAATGTTAATAGAGCAGTTTAAACATTTTAGTAGTGATGTAAAATTTAGCAAAAGAGAGAAACTCATTCGTTGTATGTGCAAGCAACAATCTATTAAAGCAGGCCAGCCAATGGATCAAAAAGAAATGAGTTTTTTAGTGGAGTCTTTATTTGCTTGTACTACTCCTAATATCAATCCTAACGGGAACCCTACTTATATAGAGTTTAAAGAAGATTATTTAGAAAGAATGTTTGGCAGATAGTTTATTGCTGATCTATAATTGAGGTAAGAAAAGATTCAATTGACTTACGGATGGTAGCAGCAGAACTTTGGTGTGCATTAACCATAACAGAAAAAATCAATTCCTTTCCTTTATTGGTAATCAGATAACCGCTTAATGCAACATGACTGGTTAGCGTTCCTGTTTTTGCATAAATTTTTCCTATATAATTCTTATATAAGCCACCTAATGTTCCATCATCTCCTGTAGGCAGGATTGCTTTAATTCTATCCCAAGCAACTTCATTTTTCATTTGAGTAAGCACCCAAACCATATCTTGAGGTGTAATTAAATTATACCTGCTAAG
>VIKJ01000153.1 GCA_008080615.1 Chitinophagaceae bacterium
ATGCAGGGATTGAACCCCGATTATACCCTTATTTTATTAGATGGCGAACCAATGGTTGGTAGAACTGCTGGGGTTTTAGATTTAAATAGAATCACTGTAGGTAATATCAAACAAATTGAAATTGTAAAAGGACCTTCTTCTAGTTTATATGGAAGTGAGGCATTAGCTGGCGTTATTAATATTATTACAGACAAACCCAAAACCAGCAGCTTGAATGCTTCTGCGCGTTATGGCAGTTTCAATACGGGAGATTTTAATTTAAGCGGAAGTATTAGAAAAAATAAATTTGCTTACCAGGGCTTTGGTAATATTTATCGCACTGATGGTTTTAGCATTCGCCCCAATAGTGTAGAGCGCGCTATAGCTCCTATTAAGCGCTATACCATGCAACACAATCTAAGCTGGTATTTTAACGAAAAAACAAATCTCTCTTTAAATCTTCGCTGGAATGATGAGCAAATCAAAAATATTATCTCTGTTACCAATAATGGAAATGTTACCACTTCTGAAGGTGCAGAAAACAATAAAGATTTAAATGCTACCCTTCAATTGGCGCATCGCATTAATAGCCGTTTAAAAAATACCAGTCGCCTTTATGGCACACGTTATGAGTCTTTACAAGAATTGGCTACAACCAATGGTTCTCCTTATACCGATTATTTTAAACAACAATTTGGTAGAATAGAAAACCAAACTGATTTTGTAATCAATGATCAATTCGAATTAAATGCCGGTGTTGGTTACACCATTGAAACAGCTAACAGCACTAGGTACGATAATAGCACCAATACCAAAACAAACCAAATTGGTTTTGCCTTTGTACAATCCGAATGGAAGCCTTTCTCTAAACTAACCATCATTGGAGGTGCTCGTTATGATAATAACGAATTATATGCTGCAGCATTTAGTCCTAAGCTAGCCTTGCAATACAAAGTTTCTGATCAATTTAGCTTGAAAGCCAGCATTGGCCGTGGTTTTAAAGCCCCCGATTTTAGACAACTCTATTTAAATTTCACCAATGCTGCTGCGGGTGGTTACAGTGTACTAGGCACAGTAGAAGCTCAAAAAATTATTGGTGAATTAGAACGTATTGGGCAGATTGCCAGTTTAGAAAATGATTTTTATCGTTTAGGAGAATTAAAACCTGAATTTTCTACTGGTTTAAATATAGGTGGTAACTATATTTTTTCTAAAAAAATATCTTTCAGTTTCAATGCATTTAGAAATAATATAGAAAACCTGATAGACAGCAGATTGGTTGCGTATAGATTGGGTGGCGCACAAATTTTTAGTTACCTCAATGTAAAAAATGCCTTCACACAAGGTGTTGAAGCCGATTTTAAATATGCGCTTTCTAATACATTCAGTTTAACGGGTGGATATCAAATACTCATTACCGGAGACAAGGATGAAATTAATCGCATCAATGATGGAAAAGTGTTTACCCGTGATGCCAATGGTTTTAGTCGCTTAATGCAACGCAGTGAATATGTGGGATTACCCAATAGAAGTAAGCATATGGGTAATTTGCGTATTCAATACGAGAACAAAACCAATTTCTTTGCCAACCTGCGCTTTAATTACAGAAGCAAATGGGCCGTAACGGATATTGATGGCAATGGCCTCTTTAATACCAATGATGAATTTGCAAAAGGATTTGTACAAGTAAATACTGCCCTTGGCAAAACCTTTCATAACAGTTTAAGACTTCAATTGGGCTGCGATAATCTATTTGATTATTCCGACATTAATAATTTACCCAATTTTCCTGGCAGAAGATTTTACACCAGTATCGCATATAATTTTCTACATAAAAAAATAAAATAGGATCATGAAAAAAGTTATCTTCTTTATCGCATTATCTGTTGCATTGGTTGCTTGTAGCAAAGACACAGCTACTACTACAGTTACACCAGTGAGTTCTGTAACCGTTAGTAATTTAGCCGCTGATACTATTATCGGCTTAACAGCACAGGGTATTCCTTATGGTGCAGGCAAGTACACTTTTTATAGTTTAGAAACCAATAAAGTAATTGCTTCTGCAGATAGTGCTACCAATAAATGGGATATTGGTTTCCGTGGTACTTCTATCATTACCAATAGTGGCAATAGCGGACCTGCAGCTGGTGGTGGATTTGTATTTGTAGGTTTATACAATAACCTTACAACTATTCCTGCCGACTCTACTTTTAAAACAGACAATGCGCCTACTGCATATGCCATTACATCGGGTAGCAATAAGGGCTGGTATGTATATGATGGCATCAATAACTTAGTTACCCCTATTCCTGGTAGAGTATTGGTAATTAGAACAGCAACAGGTAAATACGCCAAAGTAGAAATCTTAAATTATTACAAAGGTGGAGTAACCCCTGCAGCAACTGCTTCAGACGCTATTAAATTAAACGAACAACGCTATTTTACTTTCCGCTTTACGTTTCAGCCTAGCGGAACAAAAACTTTTTAAACTGCTTTTTCATTTTTGCTAGTTTTACCCCACAGATTGGTTCCTGTGGGGTATTTTTTTTAACAATACCCTCTAAATAATTTTACCGATATTGTTTGTTCAATATGAAACAAACCCTACTTTTTTTTGTGTGTATGGCCTGCCTCTTGCAAAGCAAGGCGCAGCAGTATGATGCAGATAAAGTAAGCCCTAAAATAATGGGGTTGTATGAAAAAGCAATTGCTTTATTAAGAGACGATCAACTTAAAGAAGCCGTTCCATTATTGCTCACAACGGTTAAAGAAGACAGCAATTTTGTAGATGGCTATTTATCACTAGCAGGTGTATTTGGTCAATTAAAACAATACAAACGTTCTATCCAATTTTATGAAAGAGGGCAACGAAAAGATTCTGTGTATTTTAGAGTGTACCTGCTTCCCTATTCTATTAATTTAGCGGGCAACGGACAATTTGCTGAAGCGCTTGCGGCAGTAAATCAGTTTTTACAATTGCCTAAACTAAATGATCGCAGTATTAAGAGCGCCAATTATAGAAAGAAAACCTATCAGTTTGCACTAGATTATGCAACTACACATCCCATTAATAATTATCAATTTGCGCCCATCAATTTATTACTAGAAGAGGTAATCAAGTTAGAGAAGACTTTTATGAAAGTAGCATCAACAAAGCTAGTTTTAGCAAAGCCAGTTTAATTAATGGTGATATCAATTTAGAATCGCAAAAAGGAGCTATCACTGTTTCACAAGATGGGGAATGGATGTTGTTTACTGGCAGATTTTCCGAAGGTGGTTATGGAAATTTTGATTTGTATATTTCTTATTATACACCACAGGGTTGGAGTGAACCTCAAAACCTTGGATCGAGTATCAATACCGAATTTTGGGAAAGTTCTCCTGCATTAAGCCCCGATAAACGCGTGTTGTATTTTAGCAGCAATCGACCCGGTGGTTTTGGTGGATCAGATTTATATGTGAGCTATCGCCAACCCAATGGCAAATGGTCTGCTGCACAAAATATGGGGCCGCAAATAAATTCTGCCGGGGATGATCAAGCGCCTTTTATTCATGCAGATAATCAAACCTTGTATTATACTTCGGATGGATTAACAGGCTATGGCGGCTCCGATTTATTTTTATTGCGCAAGAATAGCAAGGGCGAATGGGGCTTACCTGAGAATCTGGGCTATCCCATCAATACCATTGAAAACGAAGGCAGCTTGGCTGTTTCAGCTGATGGATTAACCGCTTATTATGCCAGCGATAGAAGTGATACTAGGGGTGAATTGGATTTGTACAAATTTGAAATGCGCCCCGATATTCGCCCCAATAGAACATTATATGTAAAAGGTATTATAACCGATAAAAAAACGAAGAAGCGCTTGCCTTCTACCGTTGAGCTCATCAATAATTTAACAAGAGAAACATTAATGAAAATTCAAACCGATGAAACGGGGGAATATTTTATTACGTTGCCTGTTGGTAAAGACTATACTTTTTCGGTTAACAGAAAAGGCTATTTATTTTTTAATGAGCTATACGAACTCAGCAATAAACAAGCGGATAGTGTGTACAGAAAAGATATTGCTCTGCAACCTGTTGAGTTAAATGCTTCCCTCGTATTTAGAAATATTCAATTTGCTACCAAATCTTTTCAATTGCCAGCTGATGCTTCAATTGAATTAGACAAATTATTACAAGTATTGGTAGAGAACCCTACCCTGCAAATTGTTATTGGAGGTCATACAGATAATATTGGCAAGAAAGCAGATAATTTATTACTCTCCACCAATAGAGCCAAAGCCATTGTAGATTGGTTAAGCAATAAGGGTATTGATAAAAATAGAATGAGCTTTAAAGGCTTTGGAGACACACAACCCATCAGCAATAATGCTACTGAAGCTGGGAGAGCATTGAACAGAAGAACTACCGTTACAATCACCCGAATCTAGCGTAGTTACACTTAAAAGTTTCTGATACAATTGATAGAGCTTGCTAAAAAAATGGCATGCAAGCAGAATTATTGTATCAAATAGCGCTCACGATGATTCCAGATATTGGCCCCATCACGCGCAAGAAATTAATTGGGCATTTTGGTGCTGCATCGGCTGTATTCAAAGCCACAAGAAATGAGATTGCTGCTGTAGAAAATATGGGCGAACGTATTGCTCATCAAATAAAAAACTGGAACAATTTTTCCCTGGCAGAAAAAGAAATGAAATTTATTGAGCAGCATCAAATTCAAGTGCTGTTTTTTACCCATCCAAATTTTCCCCAACGCTTGCTAAATTGCCCAGATCACCCTACCCTATTGTATTTTAAAGGCAACGCCAATTTAAATGCAGAAAAAGTAATCAGCATAATTGGTACCAGAAGTAACTCCATTTATGGCAAACAAGTAACCGAACAATTGATTCATTCTATTCCTCCCGATGTATTGGTGATTAGTGGGCTGGCGTTTGGAATAGATGCCATTGCTCATAGAGCAGCATTGAATAATAATTTAAGTACTGTGGGTGTATTGGCACATGGGTTGGATGATTTATATCCTTCCCAACATAGAAGTTTGGCCAAAGAAATGTTGAATAAGGGTGGCCTACTTACAGAGTTTACCCAACATACCCTTGCCAATAAATATAATTTTCCCAGAAGAAATAGAATTGTTGCAGGCATGGCAGACGCTACGATTGTAATTGAAACTGCAGTTAAAGGGGGCAGTATGATTACAGCTGATTTGGCCTTTCATTATAATAGAGAATTGTTTGCTGTTCCCGGAAGAATCAATGATGAACGCAGCAAGGGTTGCTTACAATTAATTCAACAGAACAAAGCCATTGTGTATACCAATGCAACTGCTTTTATGGAAACCATGGGTTGGGAAAACAAGCAACAAACACCCCTTCAACAATTGTCTTTTTTCGCTACACTAACCGAAGAAGAGCAATTGATTGTGCAAGTGTTGAAAGAAAAAGATTTGTTTACGGTGGATGAATTATATAAAAGAGTAGGTTTAAATAGTAGCAGGATGGCTGCTGCATTATTGAGTTTAGAAATTCAACACATCATTCATATTATTCCTGGAAAGATGGTAGCACTTTCTTAGCTGCTTTATTCCATCTAATTAATAAAAACAACGAAAGGATTGCAAAAAATGCAGGTGCTAAAAATGCATACTTAAAATTAACTGCTTGGTTATTGTAGATCCATGCAGAAAACAAGGCGCCCGTTCCTATGCCAATTTCTAATGCGATATACATAGATGCAATGGCCTTGCCTCTGTTTTCAGGAGCACAAAGATCAACCGTCCAAGCACTTAGTGCTGGGCTATTGATGCCCCAGCTTAATCCATAAATAACCGAGCCCACCATCATCATTGTTACACTGCTGGCATAAGCCAAGATACACAATGCAATGGCCAGAACAAATGAGGAAACGAGTAATACGGGTACTCGCCCAAAACGATCGGATACTTTTGATGCCACTAAACGGATGAGCAAAGAAGCCACCGTAAAAAAAGCAAAAAACAATCCTTTATTATGCAGCCCTAAATGTTCACTTAAATCGGGTGCTACAGTAAGTATAGTGCCTATAGAAAAACAAAGCAATAAGGTTATGATTGCAGGGCGCAACGCAGTTTTCTCAAAAATTTCGGTTCTGTTGATCTTCAATAACTTCAACCTAAATGGTTGCGGATTGGGCAATGTTTCTTTTACATTGTACAAGATGGCTACTGAGCCCAAAGCAAATACAGCAGACACATAAAACATAGTATTGTAGTTAAAAAAATCAACCAGATAACTACCCATCATGGGGCCTGCAGATGAGCCCAATGTATA
>VIKJ01000154.1 GCA_008080615.1 Chitinophagaceae bacterium
TGGCAATGTAACCGTAATAAGATAATTATGAGAAGAGTATTTTACATATTAATTATCTTAATAACAAATCATGTGGCTAATTGCCAAGATGCTCATTTATCTCAATACTATGCAGCTCCACTCTATTTAAATCCAGGTATGACTGGAATGATCGACCAGGATTACAGGATTTCAATGAATTACAGGAGCCAATGGCGTAGTGTAACTGTTCCTTATGTTACAACGGCTATTTCTTATGATATGAGATCCCGTAAAAAGTTTGGTATTGGTGGAATGTTTTTACATAACAGTGCCGGAGATGGTAATTTTAATGTAATTAATGGATTAATTTCAGGATCGTATCAATTTACTTTGGACACAAATAAGAATCATAGAGTTTCTATCGGAATTCAGGGGGGAATTATACATAAAAGTATTGATTGGTACCAGCTGCTATTTGGCAATCAATATGATAGGGGAAATGGAGGAGGTATTAATTCAAGTTTGGATCCAGGAATTGCATTGTTAACTTCCAATGTAACCGTCCCTGACTTGAATTTTGGAGCAATGTATTACTTTGCGAAGCTAAACAGCATGCTTAATCCTTTTTTGGGTGGTTCTGTATATCATATTACTCGTCCCAATGAATCATTTTTTGAAGAAGACATTAAAATTCCCAGAAAATACAATGCTCATGTCGGAATGAAGATCAATGTTTCACCAATGTTTCAATTATCTCCATTAGTGAGTTATATGCGTCAGGAAAAGTTTAATGATGTTGCAGTTAACGTGATTTCTGATTATTATCTAAAAGATTCGGATGCATATTTGATATTAGGATCTACATATAGAACAACCAGGCATATAGATGCCATAATATTACATACAGGACTGAGAAAAGGCAAATTTATTTACAGATTGAGCTATGATGTTAATGCCTCTATTTTAACCTCCTTGAGCAGTGGCCGTGGGGGAATTGAATTCTCAGTGCAATATTTAGGGTTTTTAATGCCACGTATTCCAAAATTTTCATGTCCCAGATTACAATGATTAAATTAAAGAACATATTATTTTCGATATTTATTAGTGGGAGCTTTTTTGCTTTTGGCCAGTCGCATTTGGATTACCTTAAGTTTGGCGATCGGGCATTTGCATTACAGCAATATGCTTCGGCTGCATATTTTTATGGAAAGATTGTGGGTGAAAATTCAAGCCCTGAGGGGTCAGCGGTTCCTTATGTTCCATTTAGATGTGAAAAGCCATCAATCAATGATTCATCAGCTTATATAAAAACTGACGAGTCAAATTATAATGGTGAATTGGACTTGAGCAAATATCAATATGTAATTTACAGACTTGCGGAGTCATACCGTCTATCATATAATTATGAAAAAGCAGAAATCTGGTATTATAAAGCTCTTGAATTGGAGGCAGAACGATACCCTTTAACCAGATTTTGGTATGCTACCATGTTAAAAAGCAATGAAAAATACGAGTTATCAAGCAAGGAATTCGCAAATTTTATTAATGAGTTTAAGATAAGCCAGTCATATTATACAATAAAAGCGGAAATAGAAATTGCAGGTTGTTTTTACGCAATTACGCAAATGAAAAAGAAGCATTTTAATCTTGTTGAGAAAATTGATGAGGGTGTGAATACGAGTGGTAGCGAATTTGCCGCTGCGTATCTTTATTCTGATACAAATACAATTTATTTTGCTTCTGCAAGGTCAATTATTTCTGATGAAGATAATTATAGAGCAGCCAAGAAGCCATATTCTTGCGATATTTATGTATCTACTAAAACTGAACTTGGGTGGACAGCACCTCAGGATATTGGATTGCCTGTGAATACTGGTGCATTTGAAGGTTCGCCTAGTATTACTTCAGATGGTAAAAAAATGTACTTTACAAAATGGAATTATGAACCAAAAGAACCTGAATGGGCAATTTATGTATCAGAAAAAAATAATAACATCTGGCTTCCTCCTGTAAAACTCAATGAAAAAGTAAATATGCCAGGGTTTAAAAGCATGCATCCTACTATTTCTACCGATGGATTTTTATTATTCTTTTCGTCAAATCTGCCTGGAGGTTTTGGCAAAATGGACATTTGGGTAGCCCAATTAGATGATAAAGGAACACCTTTAGAAGTAACAAATCTGGGTGAGCGGATCAACACTTTTGAAGATGAGTTTTCACCCTTTTTAAATTATAAAACAAATACTTTGTTTTTCAGTTCAAATGGATCTGTAGGATTTGGTGGTTTTGATATTTATAAGTCATTTAGCGGTGAAGGCAGTTGGTCAAAACCTGAAAACATGGGATATCCCATTAATTCCAGCAAAGATGAAATGTTTTATGTAACTACAGAAAGTGAATCTTACGGATATGTTTCATCCGATAGGGATGGTAGTTGTAATTGTATTTCCGGATACTGCTATAATTTATATACGGTCAGAACAAGACCGTTTCTTATCACTTTAAGTGGTACAGTTTATAATGAAAAAACAAAAAAGGTTGTTCCAAATTGTTTAGTAATAATTGAAGACAACATAGGAAATAACATAGCCATAACTACAGATGAAGAAGGTAAATACGATACAGAATTACATGATGATATGAGATACCATATTAAGACAAAAAAAGCAACTTATTTTGGTGATGAGGCAGCTGTTATTACAGAAGGGATTGAGGTATCTGTAAATCTTGAACAGGATTTTTATATAGAAAGAATTCCAATCGGTGAAATAGAAATACCCGGAATCTTATATGACTATAATAAATGGGATTTGCGTGCAGAATCCAAGCTGATACTTGACGAGGTTACGAGTTTTCTTGAACTGAATGATAACATTGTCATTGAAATTGCATCACACACCGATGACCGTGGTAATGATGATTATAACTATATTTTATCTCAAAAAAGAGCTAAATCAGTAGTTGATTATCTGATAGAAAAAGGCATTGATAAACCACGACTTACTTCCATTGGTTTTGGCGAAAGAACACTGCTTGTTCAAAAAGCAGAAACTGAAGATGATCATCAGAAAAACAGAAGAACAACTTTCAGGATTCTTTCAGAAGATTATGTACCTAAAATTTAAAAATCCATTACAAATCCAATGCCTGTAACCGGCCTTTTGGCTGAATGAATAATTACAGGATATACATTTAATGTAAGGTCTTCTCCTAAATCAAAATCAAAGAGGTGTGCATCC
>VIKJ01000155.1 GCA_008080615.1 Chitinophagaceae bacterium
CTTTTAATACATCTGCTAACTCTTGAACTTCTTTTACTGTTAAACCTACTAAGGTTTCAGCTAATACTTTTACGTCTGCCATTTTTTTACATTTTAACCGCTTTCAAAGCTTTTGCTCCAGCGGATGGTTATAAATTATTGCCACATTTTTACCTCAGGGGCGTTGGGAATTTGACTATTGTTTTGCTTATTCAGCAGTTGCACCTGCAGCTTGCTTCTCGTGATGGTGCAATAAAGCAGCCAACACACGCTTAGCAGGTGATTGCAACAATCCGATTACTTCACCAATCAATTCATTCTTCGTTTTGATTTGGGTAAGTGCTTTCAGATTATTGTCGCCAGTATAAATATCTCCATTAATGAATGCCGCTTTTAAAACAGGCTTCTCTCCATTGCTTTTTTTGCGGAAAGAACTGATAATCAAAGCTGGTTCTTTTGGATTTTCAGAAAACATTAGGGCAGTAACATTGTGCAGAGAATCAAACACTCCTGCATACTTTTCTGCATCTAAAGATTCCAATGCTTTACGGATCAATGTGTTTTTAGCCACTTTCATTTCAACCTGCTTATCAAAGCAAGTTCTGCGTAAAGTAGATACTTGTGCAACAGAAAGTGCTTCAGTATCGGTAATATAGAAATTGTTGTACTGTGAGAATTTCTCTTTCAGTACTTCAATTACTTCGTTTTTTTGATCTTTGGTCATAACTAATTTTTTTTAAAACCCGGGTCATTTCATTTCGCTTAACGCGTTTTGATCACCAGGATTAGTTCATTAATGATTTAGTGTCTAAGGTGATACCCGGACTCATTGTGCTGGCCATACTTGCGCCTCTTAGGTAAATACCTTTAGCAGAAGATGGTTTCAGTTTAATGATTGCATTGATCAACTCTGTGCTATTCTCAGCAATTTTTTCCGGAGAGAAAGAGATACGTCCTACAGAAGCGTGAACGATACCTGCTTTATCTACTTTGAAAGCAATTTTACCACCCTTTACCTCATTTACAGCAGCTGCAACGTCATTGGTTACAGTACCTGTTTTAGGATTTGGCATTAGGTTACGTGGTCCTAGTACTTTACCTAGTTTACCAATCTTAGGCATTACAGCAGGAGTTGCGATGATTACATCAACATCTACCCAGCCGCTTTCAATTTTGGCAATGAACTCATCTAAACCTACATAATCAGCACCTGCTTCATTTGCAGCTGCTTCTTTATCAGGTGTACAAAGTACCAATACTTTTTTTGTTCTACCAGTACCGTGAGGTAATGATACAGTTCCGCGTACTTGTTGATCGGCTTTTTTAGGATCAACACCCAAACGGATATGCAAATCAACAGAGCTGTCGAATTTGGTACAGTTAATTTCTTTTACTAAAGTAGAAGCTTCTTTAAGGGAATAAACTTTTGACTTATCCACCTTAGTAACTGCTACTTTTCTTTTTTTAGTAAGTGACATTTTTCTTTAGTTAATGTGGTGAATAATTAGTTTTCCCAAGGAGCTTTACCATCAACAGTTAAACCCATACTGCGTGCAGTACCGGCAACCATGCTCATGGCACTGTTTAAAGTGAAGGCATTTAAATCAGACATCTTGTCTTTGGCAATAACCTCAACTTGATCCCAACTTACTTTACCTACTTTCAAACGGTTACTTTCTTTTGAACCTTTTTGAATTTTAGCCGCTTCCATTAATTGAACTGCAGCAGGAGCTGTTTTAATGATAAAGTCGAAAGACTTATCAGAATAAACAGTAATTAAAACAGGAACTACTTTTCCCATTTTATCTTGGGTTCTAGCATTAAACTGCTTACAGAACTCCATAATGTTTACACCCTTTGAACCGAGTGCTGGGCCTACTGGAGGGGCAGGATTGGCTTGACCACCTTTTACCTGCAGCTTCACAAAGCCTGAGATTTCTTTTGCCATTTTATTTGATTTAATTGGTAATAGCGTCCCGATTTTAATCGGGACTCCCAAATTCAATCGCTCTTTCGAAAAAGAACTTTTGGGGCGGCAAAGGTAAGGAAATGAATTATATTTCCGCTTCTAGAATGAAAAATTTTTACAGTT
The DNA here is from genome assembly GCA_008080615.1 of Chitinophagaceae bacterium. Classification (GTDB taxonomy): domain Bacteria; phylum Bacteroidota; class Bacteroidia; order Chitinophagales; family Chitinophagaceae; genus Sediminibacterium. Next base: position 2,072 of record VIKJ01000155.1, read on the forward strand.
CCCCCTATTTTACCCTTCAAAAGCGTTCAAAGCCTCTATTACTCTGTAAATATCCGTTTCCGTATGGCAACTAGAACAAGGTAAGCTAAGTGTTGTAGCATGTATTTCTTCGGAAATTGGATAGCGCTTTTTTTCAATAAACCCTTCCAGTGCTTTTTGGTGGTTAGGTGAAACAGGATAGTGAATTTCCGACCCAATACCCTTATTTAATAAATAGGCCTTTAGTTGGTCTCTTTTGGGGTGCCGAATATTGAAAATATGATATACATCAAAATAATCCTTATCCACTACAGGCAGAATAAAAGCATCATTAAGGTGTTCTAGGTATAACTTAGCAAAGTCTCTTTTTTGTTGATTGATTCTATTTAAGTAAGGTAATTTAATCTGAAGAAAAAGGGCCTGCAATTCATCTAGCCGGCTGTTATAGCCGATGATTTCATTGTAATATTTTCCATGTGATCCGTAGTTTCTAATTCGTTTAAGGTCTTCACAAAGTGTTTCATCATTGGTTAACACCGCACCTGCATCCCCCAAAGCACCTAGATTTTTACTGGGATAAAAGCTAAATCCGTTCATGGTGCCAAAAGTTCCTGCCATATGCCCTTTGTAAGTTGCTCCATGCGCTTGAGCACAATCTTCTATAATGTGCAAGCCATTTTTGTTGGCCAATTCAATGATTGGATCCATTTCACAACATTTTCCATAAAGGTGAACTACCATGATGGCTTTTGTATTAGGCGTAATAGCCTCTGCAATTTTTAAAGGATCAATATTATATGTAGCCATATCTGGTTCCACTAAAACCGGAATATGACCTGCATGAATAATTCCAAGAATGGAAGCGATATAGGTATTAGATGGCACAATAACTTCTGATCCTTTTGGAAGTTTAAGCACCAACAAAGAGAGCGTGAGTGCATCTAGTCCGTTGGCAACACCCACACAGTGTTTCATATTATTATATGCCGCAAAATCTTTCTGAAATCTTTTTACTTCTTCGCCCAACACATACCACCCTTTTTCCAAAAACCTACTGAACCTGCTTTTGAAAAGCAACGTATATTTTTGATTCACTTTGG
>VIKJ01000156.1 GCA_008080615.1 Chitinophagaceae bacterium
TTGATCAATTAATAAGTCTAACTCGTTTAAAATTTCAGGATCGCGTTCAATATTAAATTTTCTAGCAAAAATTCTATCGGATTGCATTATATCATTAATATCATTCAAGCCCAACCATTGAGGATTGGGAGTTTGAGGAGGGTGTTTATAATAGTGGCAATTTTCATTAATTACTTTATCTGCAAATGAGGAATTGAGAATTTCAGTTTGAAAAAGAAATTCATCAGGCGCCCAAGTAAACTTATAAAAACGTTTACGCTTATTATTCCGCTCAATATTTTCTAAAACATATTTTAATACATCTGTAGATAAACACCAAAACATAGAGCTTCCATAAAATTTCAATCCTTCGGGCAATTTTCGTTTGGGAAGCAATTGATTGATTAATCTCTCTATAAAATAATGACCAGGAAAAGAATAGTTGGCTAAATAGTATCGAGATACCCGCTCCATTCCTTCTACCCACTCATGTTCAAATTCACGGTATTTAATCATCAACTTGCCTTTTCTATTGGCATAAAATTGTTTCATTTCACTAACCGAACAGATTGGATAATCCTGACCACTTAATAAAGAAACAAAATCATAATTTATTTTAGTGTCAAGAATTTCTTGAATAGAATTAAACTCTGCCTGTATAGTGCTGAAGCCTGCCCATTTAACATCAATCCGATTTTTTATAAGGTATACATTGGGCAATTTCAATAAATGATCATGGCTATTCAATGGCATTTTAGCATCTACGTGAATATAAAAGTCAAAGTCTGGGTCGAGTATACGTTTAATCATACGCTCGGTTTGAAAGGGATCTGTATAAGTGATTATTAAATGTGCAATTTTCATACAGTTAGTATTTATGCTGTATAAAGTTATAAAAAAAATAATATATTAGTCATTAAAAAAAAGCCACTCCTGGTGGGAAGTGGCTTTAAATATTTATCATTTTTGCTTGCTATGAGAGCTTTTCTACCTGCATATAATTGAGTTCTACAGGAGTTGAACGTCCGAATATTTTTACGGTAACTTTTAATTTTTTCTTTTCATCGTTCACATCTTCAATAACCCCATTAAAGTCGTTGAAAGGTCCTTCGATGATCTTGATGGTTTCACCAACAATGAATGGCTCACTCATGGTAACACCTTGATCGTTCATCTCATCTACCTTACCCAACATTTTATTTACTTCCGATTTACGTAAGCAAATGATATTTCCTTTAGATCCTTTACCATCGGTTAAAAAGTGCATTACGTTGCTGATATTGCTGATATGTTGAACCATATCATCATTCAGTTTTCCTTCTAACACTTCAATCATTACATAACCAGGAAAGTAATTTTTTTCGCGCATTACTTTTTTACCGTTCTGCACTTTATATACTTTTTCCATCGGCAGAAATATCTGCTTAATGATCTCCTGCCAGCCACTGCGAATAATATCTTTATCAAGATACTCTTTCACTTTGCGCTCTTTACCACTCACTACCCTTAACACATACCATTTGGTATCTGCCTGAGGCACTGCAGGGGTTTCTGTTGTTACAACTACTTCTTCCATGAGTATCTTACTTGAATAATGAATAAATCAACTTTAATACCTGATTGCTGGAAAAATCCATCACCCAAACCATTGCAGTGATGATAACAGTTGCTACCAGCACAATCACTGTACTTTGTTGCAATTGCATCCAACTAGGCCAGGTTACTTTCTCCACCAGCTCTTGATAGCTTTCTTTAAAATACAATGCTACTTTGTTCATAATGTTGATATTAATCTGTTCGCACGGGCACTAGGATTCGAACCCAGATCAAAGGTTTTGGAGACCTGCATGCTACCGTTGCACCATGCCCGTAGAAAACTAAAAGCTATCCTGAATGAATCAAGACAGCTTTTAGTGGTATAGCAAATATAGTAATTATTTGCTTAAAAGCTAAAAGCCACCGGCTTAAAGCTTATTTTACGATTTCAGTAACCTGACCAGCACCTACTGTTCTACCACCCTCACGGATAGCGAATTTCAATCCTTTTTCCATAGCGATCGGCTGAATCAATTTAACATTCAAACCAATGTTATCACCAGGCATAACCATTTCAGTACCTTCAGGTAAGGTAACTTCACCAGTTACGTCTGTAGTACGGAAATAGAACTGAGGACGGTATTTATTAAAGAATGGAGTGTGACGTCCACCTTCTTCTTTGCTTAGTACGTATACTTCACCTTTGAAATCAGTGTGCGGAGTAATTGAACCTGGCTTACAGATAACCATACCACGACGGATATCTTTTTTCTCAATACCACGTAACAATAAACCTGCATTATCACCTGCCTGACCTTCGTCCAATAATTTCTTGAACATTTCAACACCAGTACAAGTTGAAGCTAAAGGAGCTTCCATCAAACCAACGATTTCAACTGCTTCACCAACTTTGATGATACCACGCTCAATACGACCTGTAGCAACTGTACCACGACCAGTGATAGAGAATACATCTTCTACAGACATCAAGAAAGGCATATCAATAGGGCGAGGAGGCAATGGAATGTAAGTATCTACAGCTTCCATTAATTCGTCGATTTTAGCAACCCATTTTGGATCTTCAGATAAAGCACCTGTTGCAGAACCTTGTATGATTGGAGTATTGTCGCCATCAAATCCGTAAGAAGTTAACAACTCACGAACTTCCATTTCTACTAATTCTAATAACTCAGCATCGTCTACTAAGTCTACCTTGTTCATGAAAACTACGATACGAGGTACACCTACCTGACGAGCCAATAAGATATGCTCTTTGGTTTGAGGCATAGGACCATCTGTAGCAGCCACAACTAAAATTGCGCCATCCATTTGGGCAGCACCGGTAATCATGTTCTTCACATAGTCAGCGTGACCAGGACAGTCTACGTGCGCATAGTGACGATTAGCAGTTTGGTACTCAACGTGTGCAGTGTTGATGGTAATACCACGCTCTTTTTCTTCAGGAGCGCCATCAATTTCATCATATTTCTTAGCAACATTACCCATTCCTCTCTTAGACAAGATCATTGTAATAGCTGCGGTTAAAGTAGTTTTACCATGGTCAACGTGACCAATGGTACCTACGTTTACGTGAGGTTT
>VIKJ01000157.1 GCA_008080615.1 Chitinophagaceae bacterium
CAAATATTATTCCTAATTATTCCGAAATTCCTACTCAATTTCAGGGTATATTAGTTTATTTGTTAGCCTCTCTTGTTTACCATTATGATTGGATAAATTTGAAGGATAATAACAATGATTATATAAATGTACACAAAGATCACCCAATTCATATATCGAGAGTATTCACATCTGGAATTATTGGAGTATTGAAAAAGCGATTATTAGACCTTGGTTGTGCTGATATGTGCAGTCCAAACAATACCACAATGATCCCAACCGGAATACCATCATCTATTGCAATCAAAAGCAAATGCGAACAATTAGTTATTGAGAATCAAATGTTGAGAGTAGAATTAGCCAAGATGAAATCTGAGCTACTTGATCAGATGCCTGGTCTAGTAGTTAACCAAATTAAACAAGAGTGTTCAATACTGGGGTTACAGCAATTAACTGCAACCGATTTGAAAAACATCATTGTTTCAACTATTAATGAGTGTTCAAGTAGTCATACCAATTCTACCTCCCCATCTACTAACAACGATAACCATTCTCAATCAACATTGCTGTTGACTGAGAATGGTTATCGTTATTATAATTGGGGAGGTAAAATTGGTTGTAAAGTACCACAGAATTGGGAATTACCAGAATTAAACTGTAAAGCATTGATCGATTGCTTTATAACTGGAATAAATGATAGTATTACTGGCGATAGTGTAATTCGTCCATTTCGTCTTCTTGATTCAGTTGATTTGAACAAGTCAATCAGGTCTTCATTCTCTAAGGCTAAATTTTTGTTTGAATCGATAATCAATCATTACAATGGAAATCACGCTGATCAGATTGATATCAATTCACTTACAATAGCACAGTGGGATGTTATTTGGGTAGAATCATTTGATTTACTTTCAAGTAATTTCAATGGTAAACGTAGTAATTGCAATGAAATGTCACATATTACAGCATATGATAAAATCAAATATCCAGATAAGAAGACCAAAGTCAGAAGAACAAATGACTCTGGTGACATAAATGATGGTGTTGAGTTGAGTTAAATAATTATAAAATGAATTTGAATTATTGTTTTTTATATTAATTAAATATTATTAATTAATTTTGTATTTTAAATAAGTTCCAATTGTGTTCACTATTTTTTAATTTTTAATAATAACATAATAGCGTGAATTGAATTAAAAATATTAATAATAAAATGCTATGTTGGTTAAATTTTGATAAATATAATGTATTATAAGATTTTCTTCAAATGAATTTAAAATTGAATTTAAAATCGAAATAATATCGAAGAAGAAAATCTATTAATATTATATTTATCAAAAATTTATTTCAACATAATATATTATTATTATTTTTCAACATTGTTTCGTAATATTGATCATAGTATGTAGCTTAGGACAAATTCCGACCAAAAAATTCAAATTGAACTTCAAATACATACTTAATTTAAATATTAATATTCATTTAATTGATATTTTGATTGAAATTGATTTTCATATTGATTTTTGAGGTTGAAATTGTTCAAAAATCATTTCATGCATCATTGTATAGTATAAAATATATGTATGATGAATAATTGTTAAAAAAAACCATGAAAATTCATTAAATATTCATTAAAATTTGAAAAAAAATTTTGCGAAATTTTTAGTTTCGTTTTTTCCAGCCTTCTATAAGTGTTGGGTTTCTGCGAAACTAACCTAGTCGGAATTGGTGGTTTGCGAAACTAAAAGTTTCGTTTTTTCCGTCAAATCTAGATTTTTTTAATGGATTTTTAGGTTCAAATCCCGTTCAAATCTAGATTTGTTCGGAAAAAACGAAACTAAAAGTTTCGCGATTTTTAAAAATTTTTTTGAGAAAAATAAATATTATTTTACAAAAATCTTTCCAGAATGAACAACAAATTAGTTGAAGAATATCGTTTATGTGAGAATACTAAACAAAATTACAAATATAGCGAGAAAAAGTTTAGAGATTACTTGAAATCAAAACATCATGAATGCTTTAATGAAAATGATGAATATATCTTTCCGCTTGATGTTGACGCACATATATTGCCATTTTTGGAGAATTTGGCAAAAGAAGATAGTAATGGCTGTATTTTAACATCAACAACTATCAATGGATATATTAATGCAATAAAAAATATCCACACTGAAAGAAATATTAAAATGGCAGATGAAGTAACATTGAAGTTGAAAAATTGGTTTACCAGTTACAAAAAAAAGGTAAAAATATTGAAGAATGATAACAAAATGAAATCAAAAGAGGGGAAAAATCCATTCTCAGTGGAAATTTACAAATTACTTGCTGCAATTTCATTATCATCTTGTTTGAAACACTGGTCAGCAATTATACATTGTTTTTTGGTGATGTGCTGGAATTTATTTGCAAGGTAATGTGTTTTATTTATAAAAATTATTATATTATATTATTATATAATATAGATCTAATTCCATAAGTGATTTACGAATGCATCACTTTACTTGGGATAACGATAGTTTAGTAGTTCAGTTTGACAAACAAAAAGGCGATCAAACAGGGGAGAGCGTCACTCCCAAGCATGTCTATGCAAATCCACACGAACCTTCAATATGTCCGTTATTGTCACTAGCTCTTTTAGTATTTAGTACTAATTTTAGTACTAAAGAAGATGATAAAACTAAGATTTTTTCAGGTTGTCCATATGATTCATTCACAAAATGGCTTCATTTAGCACTTGGTATAATTATTATATTATTATATATTTAAATTATCATTAAATAGAAATTATCGACAAAGTAGCATTGAAATTTCCAGCAATAGATTTCGGAACTCACTCGTTTCGCAAGGGTGTTATTACTTTTATTTTAAGTTTAACTGAAGTTCCAAACATGGCAGCGATTTTTCAAAGAGCTGGTTGGTCACTTGGATTGCAAGATCGTTATATATTTTCCCTTCCAGGTGCCGATCAATTCTGCGGGAGAATTGCTGCATGTTTGAATATAAATGATGGAAATGACTTTTCAATATTGCCTCCTCATTTCCCTAATGCAATGATTATTAGTATTGAAGACTGGACAAATATTATTCCTAATTATTCCGAAATTCCTACTCAATTTCAGGGTATATTAGTTTAT
>VIKJ01000158.1:0-9052 GCA_008080615.1 Chitinophagaceae bacterium
GAGCCGTTAGTGAGAATCGAACTCACGACCTCTTCCCTACCAAGGAAGTGCTCTACCCCTGAGCTACAACGGCTGATGGGAGATAGTAGTTAGGAGTCTGGAGATAGAATGAAAACAACTCCAGACTCCTAACTGCTAACTACTATCTCCTAACTCCTAACTCCGCGTGAGCGGAAGACGAGGGTCGAACTCGCGACCTATAGCTTGGAAGGCTATCGCTCTACCAATTGAGCTACTTCCGCTTAACTTATTCATTTCATTTAAAAGAACTACAATCCGAAGATTGTTTGTGGGCAGAGTAGGGTTCGAACCTACGTACACGTGAGTGAACAGATTTACAGTCTGTCGCCTTTAACCACTCGGCCATCTGCCCGATTAACATTTTGAGCTGCTTATTATTTTTATTCAGTATACACTGAACATGTTTAATTTACTACTCATTCCTGAGCCGAAGATGGGACTCGAACCCGCGACCTGCTGATTACAAATCAGCTGCTCTACCAACTGAGCTACTTCGGCAAAATAAAGACCTTCCCCTTTTTTGGGATGGCAAAGGTAATGGAAAACTTTATTTGGCAAAATTTTGAAATGTTTTTTTTCCACCGTTTCTCCCACAAAATCAATAAGATGCATTAAAAAGGGCTAAAACTGGGTGTTTGAGCAGGCTAAAAAACAAAAAGGCTCCCTTTTGGGAGCCTTTTATTAAACGGCTAATTTTTCTTTTCGCTTCTTTATTTGATTAATAATGGAATCTAGCGCATTATCAAAAGATTCTTCGAATGATTTTGTAGAGTCTTTTGCAAAAAATTCGTGTTTAGGAACATGTACTTTGATCTCAGCAACTTTGTCTTTAATGTTATGGACAACATTATCCAACTTTAAAAAAACATCTACTTTGAGAATCGAGTCGTGAAAAGTGGGTAATTTTTGTAATTTCTTGGTTACATACTCAACTAATTTTTCGTCCGCATCAAAGTGAACTGTTTGAATGTTAACGTTCATGATAGAAAGCTTTAATCTGTGAAACAATGAATTTAAAAGAACTTTTCTACCGGAACCAACTGCTAAATGTTGCTCCGATTTCGTACAGTTAAGTTACGCCAATATTTGTTAAACAAAAAATAAATAGGGATAAATAATTACAGTGTTTAAGCCTTTGGATGGGCTTTCTTAAATACATCTTTTAATTTCTCAATTGTATTGTGGGTATATATTTGAGTGGCAGCTAAACTGCTATGTCCTAGCAATTCTTTTACTGCATTTAAATCGGCTCCATTGTTCATTAAATGAGTAGCAAAACTATGTCGCAATATATGCGGACTTTTCTTTTCGATTGTTGTAACACTGGTTAGTTTGGCTTTAACAAAGCCATATACAGTTCTTGGCTGCAAGGCAGTTCCTTTCTCAGTAATAAATAAATGCTTTACTCCATCTGTGTTTGATGGCTTATCACTTATATATTTTTGCAATTGCTCCATCAAATCTTTGTTAATAGGAATGATTCTTTCTTTATTACCCTTTCCTACAACTTTCAATTGATTATTGGCAAGATCAACTTGTGATTCTTTCAATTGTATCAATTCACTCAAGCGCATCCCAGTACTGTAAAATATTAAAATCACCAACCTTTCTGTTCTACCTTTCCAATCATCTGAAAATGGCATGTATTGAAAAAGATTGTCCATATCTATCTGTTCTACAAACATGGGTAAGCGTTTACTCACTTTCGGAGCAATAATGGTACCCATTGGTGTTTTTTGTAAGCCCCCTGTTTTTAACTGGTATTTAAAAAAAGATTTGAGTGTAGATATTTTTCGATTGATTGATTTAGCAGAGATTTTGTCTTCACTTAATTCGGCCAGCCAACTTCTTACCAATGATGCAGAAATTGCTTCTAGGGGGATGGCGTCGAATTGACTTACCATATATTGAAAAAACTGTTCTAGATCATTCTGATAAGAAATGATGGTGTGCTGCGAATACCGCTTTTCGAACTTTAGATAGTTGATAAAGGAATCAATATGTGGGTATTGCTGTATGGGCATAAAAAAAGTAGTCTATGGTTAAACGTACCAAGACTACTCAATCGTATGAAAAGGGGAATAAATTATCCCTCTATTTTTCCGCTGGCTATTTGCTGCTTGTAAACGGCTTTCAACACTTGACCACGACGTACTACTGACGGCTTGATAAATGCTTGGCGCTCTCTTAATTGCAACAAAGTTTTGCTTTTCTCGAATTTCTTCTTGTACTTCTTAAGCGCTTTGTCGATGTTTTCGCAGTCTTTTGAATCGATAACTAACATATGATTATACCTCCTCAGGCGTTTTTAGGACCGCGAAGATAGGATTCAGTATTTAATTTGCAAAATATTTTCAAATACCTTTGTACAATGTTTACAGGAATCATCGAAACCAAGGGGATTGTAGAGGGCATTTCCCAAAATGGAACCAATTTAACCTATACTGTAGGTTCTACCATTGCCCAAGAGCTTAAAGTAGACCAAAGCTTGGCACACGATGGCGTATGCCTCACAATTGAAGCCATTGAGGGCAATCGGCACCAGGTTACGGCCATTGCAGAAACCATCCTCAAAACCAATTTAGCTGGCTGGAAAATAGGTACGATGATCAATTTAGAACGTTGTATGGTACTGAATGGACGGTTAGATGGGCATATTGTTCAAGGTCATGTAGATTGTACTGCCACTTGCACAGAACGAAAAGATTTGAACGGAAGCTGGGAATTTACATTTGAATTTCCTACTCAGTTTGCCCATTTAGTTATAGAAAAAGGCTCTATCGCTGTAAACGGAACCAGCTTAACCTGCTTTGCAGAAACCCATAATAGTTTTAAAGTAGCCATTATTCCTTACACATTTGAGCATACCAGTATTCAACAAGTAATGGAAGGATCTTTAGTGAACATTGAATTTGATATACTCGGAAAATACGTTCAGCGGAATTTGGAGTTAAGCAGATAAGCAATTCATTTCTTGGAAAGTTTCCAAATCTTCGCTGCTGCGATCTGCCTACAATTCTTCTCATTCGGCTACAATGAAATAACTCGTCCCAAGTACTCGGGACTCAAACAAATTTCATTGTTTACGCCTGCTGATTTCATTTAGCTCTTCAATCTTGGTTTGAATTAAATTTTTATCCGTTAAGGTCAATGCCATTTGCAAATTTTGCATGGCAGATGCGGCTTGCATTAATTCTTCTTGTGAAAGAAGTTCAGGATTTTTGGCAATAAATTTCTCTGTTACTTCTAAAATTTGTTCCCCTTCAGTTCTGGCTTCTACCAATGCACGAACAGTCATATCTTCTTTAGCATGTGTAATGCTATCCAATAACATTTGCTCTACTTCCTCGTCTGTTAAACCATATTGAGGCTTCACTTCAATGCTTTGCTCTACTCCACTGCGCAGTTCTTTAGCAGTTACTTGTAAAATACCATCTGCATTAATTAAAAAACTCACTTCTACTTTTGGCATACCTGCAGGCATACCTGGTATTCCAGTGAAATTAAATTCTGCTAATTTTCTATTGTGCTGTACCAAATCTCTTTCCCCTTGAAATACGGAGATTCGCATACTTCCTTGTCCATCTTTTTGAGTAGTATATTGCCTTCCTGCTTTATTGGGAATTTTTGCATTGCGCGGAATTAACACATCCATTAATCCACCCATGGTTTCAATACCTAAACTAAGTGGTGTAATATCTAACAATAAAAAGTCTTTATTATTTCCTGCTAAAATATCTGCCTGTACTGCAGCGCCTAAAGCAACTACTTCATCTGGGTTAACAGAATCATTTACTTGTTTTCCAAAAAAACTACTGATTGATTCTTTCACCAACGGCACACGAGTACTACCACCAACCATGATGATGGTATCAATTTCATTTACCGTTAAACTCGCATCTGATAGGGCTTTAACGCAAGATTCAATGGTTCTATTTACCAAAGGTTGAATGATTTCATTGAATTGCACTCTGCTGATTTCTACATTATATCCACTCCATTCTGTTGAAAATAGTTCAGCAAAACTCAATTCTTTTTTTGCCCATTCTGCTAATAAGCGAAGCGATTGTAATTGCTTTTTTTCCTGATTGATTTCTTCAAACGAAATACCTATTTGCTTCAGAAAAAATTCCATCACTGCATGATCTAAATCATCTCCTCCTAAATAAGTATCTCCATTTGTACTCAATACTTCGAAAATTCCTCCGGCTATTTTAAGAATAGAAATATCAAAAGTACCACCACCTAAATCATATACTGCGATGGTTTTTTCTTCGTCTTTTTGAAGCCCCAATCCATAAGCTAAGCTAGCTGCAGTGGGTTCGTTCACAATACGCAACACATCTAATCCAGCTAGTTTACCCGCATCTCTAGTGGCTTGTCTTTGAGCATCATTAAAATAAGCTGGAACAGTAATTACGGCCTTAGTTACTGGTGTTTTTAAAATATGTTCGGCCCTGTTTTTTAATTCTTTTAAAATAAAAGAAGATAATTCTATTGGAGAATAAAATCGATCTCCTACCTGCACTTTTACTAAACTATCCGTATCGTCATCAATCACTTTATAGGTAAAAAAATGCGCATTATCTTTTACATCCTTATAACTTTTACCCATCAAGCGCTTAGCACTAAAAATGGTGTTGGCAGGATCTGTTTCTAAAAATTGTTTAGCAGGTTCTCCTACTTCGGCATTACCCAATTGGTCAAAGTGCACTACGCTGGGAACCAAGCTGCTACTATCAAATTCTTTTAATGCGGTGGGTAATTTGCTTTCTGGATGTATAAAAGCAACCAAACTATTAGTGGTACCTAAATCAATTCCTACAATAATTTCAGCCTGTTGTAAACTACCCGTTGCTATATTGATGCCAATTTTTGCCATAGTAAATAATGTTGCTAAAGCGCAAATGTATAACAAACCAATTCCTCTACTATTGCGAAAAGCGAAATGAATAATTAAAGTAACTTAATCTTCTACAATGGTTGTTTTACTTCCGTAATCGTGAAGGGGGCCATTTAAAAAAGGGCCAAAAAAGAGGTCAATAATGGTGAGTCTTAATAAACTTCTTACACAAATAGCAATAAACCCGGGCTTTTTGCCTTCTTGAGTAACCACTTTTGAATGGGTAAACCATTTTCCAGGGGTATGATAAAAGATACTTTCAAAAAAAGTATAATAAAAAAAAAGTGTGGGAAAGAAAAACCAACCAAAATGATAGGGTTTGTAACGCCGCTAATAAGGTTACCAGTATTGTATCAATAAAAAAATTCAGCGCCCTGGTACCATCACCCACTTTTCGCATATCAATGATTATTTTTGGCAAAATTAGGGCTTTGGTTCCATGCCCGCATCTTTTGTACATTTGCCCAAAACCAAGTAAGATGAGTTTAGTTGAAGAATTAAAATGGAGGGGTATGATTCAGGATATCATGCCGGGTACAGCAGAATTACTGGAAAAGGAAATGGTTTCTGGATATATAGGATTTGACCCTACTTCGGATAGTTTACATATTGGTAGTTTGGTTCCAATTCTATTATTGGTGCATTTACAACGTGCAGGCCATAAGCCCTATGCATTGGTGGGAGGAGCTACTGGAATGGTTGGTGATCCTAGCGGCAAAAGTGAAGAGCGGAATTTGTTGAGTGAAGAAGTTTTGCAATTCAACCAAGAAGGTGTAAGAAAGCAACTTGCTAAATTTTTAGACTTTAATGGAGATAAAATCAACAAAGCAGAAATGGTGAATAACTACGACTGGTTTAAAGATTTCAGCTTCTTGAATTTTATAAGAGAAGTAGGCAAGCATATCACGGTGAATTACATGATGAGTAAAGACAGTGTGAAAAAACGCCTAGAAGGTGAAACGGGCATGAGCTTTACAGAGTTTACTTATCAGTTGGTACAGGGCTATGATTTTTACTGGCTTTATCAAAACAAAAATTGCAAGTTACAAATGGGAGGCAGTGATCAATGGGGCAATATTGTAACAGGCACAGAATTGATCAGAAGAAAAGCGGGTGGTGAAGCAATTGCTTTTACTTGCCCCCTAATTACAAAAGCAGATGGTGGCAAATTTGGTAAAACAGAAAAGGGCAATATTTGGTTGGATTCAACAAAAACATCACCCTACCAATTTTATCAGTTCTGGTTAAATGCCAGTGATGAAGATGCAAAAAAATGGATTAAAATATTTACCCTACTTCCTAAAGAAACAATTGAAGATTTAATAACTGCGCATGATGCAGCTCCTCATCAACGAGCATTACAGAAAAAATTAGCCGAAGAAATTACTTGTTTTGTTCATAGCAAAGCAGATTATGAGTTTGCTGTGAAGGCAGCCGAAATTTTATTTGGGAATGCCGCTACAGAAGTGTTGGCAAGCCTAAATGAACAGCAATTATTGCAAGTGATGGAAGGAGTACCTACAGTGGAAATTCAAAAAACAAGTTTGGTTAATGGTTACGATTTGGTAAGCTTTTTAGCCGATACCGCCATCTTACCTAGCAAGGGCGAAGCAAAAAAAATGTTACAGGCAGGGGGTATTGCAATAAATAAAACAAAGATTAGCCCAGATAAAATAATGATTGAATTAACTGATTTGTTACAAAATAAATATATCTTGGTTCAGAAAGGGAAAAAGAACTATTATTTAGTAATTATAAATTAACAACCAAAACAACTTCAGATGAATATCAAAAAATACAGCCTTGCATTCATCTTTATGCTGCTTTTTTCAATTGGAGCAAATGCACAATATAAACTAGTAAGAGACTCAGCTATATTTATCAACGATATGCAATTTGGATATACGATTAACAATGTTCAATCAAAAGAAGATTATGAGCGTTATGAAGTTCGTTTTTTTGTGATAAATTCAGGATGTACAAAATACATTCCGCTAAGAACCATTATTTCATTTAGTTCCAGAGCTGCAAATACTATTGCCGAATTTAGCTGTATCAATGCTACAGGAAAAAGATTAACTAATAAAGGAAAATCTTTATCAGCTAGAGATTGGAACTTTAGTATTAATGAAGCAACCAGTAAAGAACTATCAGGTAAAACAATTCAGCTAGGTTATGTGATTGCAAAAGGCGAAACAATTGGTGGCACTGAAATTATTCTCACTCCAAAAGGGGAATTTCCAATAGTGCAAGTAAGCCCTATACAAATACGTGAAATCAATAATTAAATTATTTCACCAATTTCAATACTTTCCAAATTTCATCAGCAACAAATTGATTGCCTGCCGCATTCAGGTGCACACGATCGCTGGTTAGTAAGCCCTTTTCTTCATTAGAAGGGTTGTTTGCAATCAAATAATTGGTAAACAACGTTCTTAAATCTACACAAGGCAGTTGATTTATTTTGGCATAATAACGCAACCAGTTACTATACATATTTAACTCACCATCTTGTTCGTTAGAAAAATCTTTTCTTTCTCCAATAACAGAAGGGGTGCATACTATAACCTTGATTCCGGCTTGTTGTAATCTTTTAACAATGGCTTCATAAAACTGGGCATACTTTACAAAATCGGTACCTGTGCCAGCAATGCGCTTATGCCATATATCATTGATACCAACATAGATTACTACTATCTCAGGATTTTTCTTTAGCACATCTTCCTCTAAACGCAGGTATAAATCAGTAACCTTATTTCCACTAATTCCTGCACCCATTAACTCATACTGATCCCCTACTCCATCTTTGCCCATGAGTTCTTCTATCAAACGAATATAGCCTCCTTTCTTGGATTTTTTAATTCTGCAATTAACTTTTTTAATAAATATCTGTCATAACAGGTGTTGTAGAAGTACCCATTAATTCAACAAAGGATCTTTCTTTTACCAAATAGCCATTGCCCTTTGCGCAAAAATGAACTTTAATATTTTCTATACTTAAAGGATTTCCTTCGGGAATATCAGCCATATTGCTGTGCTTAATATCATGCCCATCTACAATAATAACTAATCCGCTACCAATGGCTTCCATTTGATTGCCATAAGTTATGAGCATACCAGTATCTTCTCCCAAACCAATACCAATGCAGGATGGGTTGGCCGATACTGCCTGAGCCAAACGAGCAAATCTTCCTCTTTTTTCAAAATGAGAATCAAAAATTACATCATCCATAAATGCCAATCCTGTAGTGAGTTTTACTTCCCCTTTTAAGTGAGCTCGGGTAGCATTTCCTTCATAGATCATGGTATTACTCATGGCCATTGCGCCTGCAGAAGTGCCAGCAACTACAAAGTTTTCCCTTTCATAACGATCATGAATGATTTTTAAAAAACGAGTTCCTCCAAAAATGGTAGTTAATCTTAATTGATTACCTCCACTAAACATTACACAATCACATTGGGCAATTCTATCTATATATTCTTGCTTTTGTGCGTCTTCTCTATTTCTTATATGCATTAAACCTACATCTGTACAGCCTATTCTTCCAAAAGCATCTAAGTAATTTTCACCTACTTCATAAGGAATGGTAGATGCAGTTGTAACCACTTCTATTTTGGCGGCAGTACCTCCAGACTCTTGTACAATCCTTCTTAAAATACCCAATTCAACAAAATTGAGGTTAGGATGAAAATATCCATCTTTTTCCTGATCTGCTCCCTTGTGTTCTGCGCCTCCAATAGCGATTAATTTTCCTTTTGGAATACTCATGCTTCATATTTCAGTAGGAAACAAAAATAAGCCTTTTGAATTGCCCGTCAATCGATGAAAAATGGATATATTGAACTCCTCAGTTTGCGTGAATTACTTGTGTACAACTGATTTCTTAACCAAACAACCCTTTTTTACATGAATATTGAGGAAATAAAAATATTGCGGGGCCCAAATTATTGGAGTATTAGAAGGCACAAATTGATCCAGATGAAATTAGATCTGGAGGAGATGGAACAAAGACCAACCAATACCATCGATGGGTTTCTTAATCGCTTAGCTGATTTGTTTCCTTCTATGCAAGCACATCGCTGTAGTGTAGGCACTCCTGGGGGATTTTTTCAAAGAGTTGAGGAAGG
>VIKJ01000158.1:9076-12097 GCA_008080615.1 Chitinophagaceae bacterium
GTTGAGGAAGGCACTTGGATGGGACATGTAATTGAACATATTGCATTGGAATTGCAAACATTAGCAGGCATGGATACGGGATTTGGCCGTACACGTGGCACTGGTGAAGAAGGAAAATATTTTGTTGTAATTAGTTATATAGAAGAGGATGCAGGGGTTTATGCGGCAAAAGCTGCTGTGCGCATTTCTGAAGCCTTGGCAAGCAACACGCCTTATGATCTTTCTGAAGACATTCAACGCTTAAGAGAAATTAGAGAAGATACTAGATTAGGGCCTTCTACTGGATGTATTGTTGAAGAAGCAGCAAAAAGAGGCATCCCCCATTTGCGTTTAAATAAACAGAGTTTGGTTCAACTGGGTTTTGGGGTGCATCAAAAAAGAATTCGCGCAACCATTGCCTCTACTACCAGCAATATTGCGGTAGATATTGCTTGTGATAAAGAAGAAACAAAAAATTTATTAGAAGCTGCAGAAATTCCTGTTCCTAGAGGTACCGTTGTAAGAACAGAAGAAGGGCTTGAACAAGCGATTAATAAGTTTGGCTATCCATTGGTAATTAAACCCATTGATGGCAATCATGGAAAGGGTAATACTACCAATATTACTAATTGGGAACAAGCATTAAAAGCATTTGAAGCGGCTAAAGTGTATGGCAGATCGGTGATTGTAGAAAGATTTATCACCGGTTTTGACTTTAGGGTTTTGGTAATCAATTATAAATTTATTTGTGCTGCATTGCGCACGCCCGCTGCTGTAACAGGTGATGGAAAAAATACCATTCAATATTTAATTGATGAAACCAATAAAGATCCAAGAAGAGGATATGGTCATGAGAAAGTGTTAACACAAATTACTGTTGATGGAAGCACCATGAAGATGTTGGAAGATATTGGCTATACATTAGATACTATTCCTGCAAAGGGCGAATTGGTATTACTAAAAACAACGGCTAATTTATCTACTGGTGGAACTTCTACTGATATAACAGATGAAGTACACCCAGCCAATATTGTAATGTGCGAGCGCATTTCCAAAATTATTGGATTGGATATTTGTGGCATTGATATTATGGCGCAGGATTTACATACCCCTGTTAATGAAAATGGTGGTGCCATATTAGAAGTAAATGCAGCACCTGGTTTTCGCATGCACATTGATCCTTCAGAAGGATTGGGTAGAAATGCAGCAGAGCCCGTAATTGATATGTTATTCCCCGATAGAAGCAATGGACGCATTCCTATTATTGCTATTACTGGAACCAATGGTAAAACTACTACTACCAGATTAACCGCACATATTTCTAAAAGTGCAGGTAAAAAAGTGGGCTACACTACCAGTGATGGAGTGTATATTCAAAATCAATTGTTGATGAAAGGAGATTGTACAGGACCACTCTCCTCACAATTTGTATTAAAAGATCCTACAGTAGATTTTGCCATTTTAGAATGTGCCAGAGGAGGAATTTTAAAAAATGGATTGGCTTTTGACCATTGCGATGTTGCTATCGTAACCAATGTAGCCAGTGATCATATTGGATTGGGTGGCATCAATAATGTAGAACAGATGGCACGTGTAAAAGCAGTAGTTCCAGAAACGGTATTTCCACATGGCTATGCCGTACTAAATGCAGATGACGATTTAGTATATGCAATGAAGAAAGATTTAAAATGCAATATTGCCTTGTTTAGCATGGATGAAAATAATCCACGTATTCAGCAACATTGTAGCAAAGGAGGATTGGCTACTGTTTATGAAAATGGATATGTGAGCATTTTAAAAGGCAGTTGGAAAATAAGAGTGATGCATGTGAAAGATATTCCAATCACATTCGAAGGAAAAGCCATTCATAATATTGCCAATTGTTTACCAAGTGTGATGGCAACTTATTTATTGTGGCTTACAAACATTTATTGCCAGTAGCAATACAACACCAGGCCGCTTGAATTTTTTCCATTTTAAACATTTTACTTTCTTAGCAGATTTTGCACATAATCCACATGGGTTAAAACTACTTTGTGATTTTGTACAAAAACTAGATTACACTTATAAAGTAGGCGTAATTAGTGGCACGGGAGACAGAAGAGATGAAGACATTCGAGAGCTAGGAAGTATTTCAGCCAAGAATTTTGACGAGATCATTATTCGCTGTGATAAAAACTTAAGAGGAAGAACTGCGGAAGAAATAATTACCTTATTACAAGAGGGCATTAATTCGGTAAATCCCAACTTGCCCCAAATGGTAATTGCCAATGAGAACCTTGCACTAGAATATATTTACGAAAACTATAAACCCGGCGCTTTATATACCATTATGTGCGATGTGGTTGCAGGGGCATTGGATAAAATTAAAGAATTGAAGAGCCGGGAAGATGGCAATTAATTCTGTTTAAAATGGCCTTATTAACTGAACAAAATGGTCATTTTATATAATATTGGCCTACAAAAGCTTACTAGGCTTGCTTTTAGTAAAAAATTTGGAACGTTTGTACACGTACCTTATTTTTGCAGCCCATTCCGAAAGAAATGGCAGGATTGCCTGATAGTATAAGGGTAGTACAACTGATTTTGGTTCAGTATGTCTTGGTTCGAATCCAGGTCGGGCAACAAGAAACCCGCAGCGAAAGCTGCGGGTTTTGTTTTTGCGGGAAGCTCCATGAGCTTGCTCAATGGAGCGAGTGCAAGAACAAAACCAGCGCCGCGTTACGCGGTGCGAGGTTTCTTGGGTAATGCAAAGCGGGAAGGATCAGCGAAGCTAATCCAACCGTCGCGAATTCATTCGCGTAAGTGAGTGAATGAAAACGCCAAGTTGCCGAAGGCAACGATGGGCGTTTGGGTAATGTAAAGCGGGAAGGATCAGCGAAGCTAATCCTGGATTATTACCGAAAGCACCCCTATATTCGATAAACACCCTATTTAATTTATCTTTATCTAATGAGATTATACCTCCTAATACTCACCATCATTTCCGCCCATTTGATTCATGCACAAACTAGTGTAGTAGTTTTAGGAACAACACAAGAT
>VIKJ01000159.1:0-1265 GCA_008080615.1 Chitinophagaceae bacterium
ATTTGGAGAAAGAATGAAAACAAGGTTACTAAACTATTCTTAACCAATAAAAAAGCCACTAAAATTCAGTTAGATCCATTAAGAGAAACAGCTGATATTAATGAAGCCAATAACAACTGGCCTGCAAATGTAGAACCTAGTAAGTTTAGCTTATTTAAAAGTGGTGCAGGAAGAGGTAGGGGTCAAAGCAACGGAATTAATCCAATGCAGAACGCCATGCAAAAAAGCAAGTAATATATTTAGTTAATTATATCAATGCCACTCATTTTAATGAGTGGCATTTTGTATTTTACATGCAAATTTAAGTTCAATGAAATGGCTTTGTGTTATAGGGTATTTGTTTCTTACTTATTCTGCTACTGCTTCTGTTGATACCATTCAGGTATATAGCAATTCTATGCACAAACCTATCAAAGTAGTTGTTGTAAAACCTTTATCCTATAATCCTACACAGCCATTGCCGGTAGTTTATTTGTTGCACGGGCATGGGGGTAATTATGGTCAATGGTTAAGGGACGCACCCATACTCAATGAGCGAGCAACAGAAATGAATGCCCTCTTGGTAATGCCAGATGGTGGTTATAATAGTTGGTATTTCGATAGTCCTATTGATCCTGCTGTTCGTTATGAAACTTTTATTAGCAAAGAATTGGTTACTTATATTGATTCTGCATTTGCTACAAAAAAAAATAAAAATAGCCGTGCCATTACCGGGCTAAGTATGGGTGGTCATGGGGCATTGTATTTAGCCATTCGGCACAAAGATATTTTTGGTACTGCTGGTAGTATTTGCGGTGGGGTAGACATTCGACCCTTTCCTGAAAATTGGGAAATTGCTTCAAACCTTGGAGTTTATAAAGACGCCCCCAATAACTGGGAAAAGAATACCGTTATTAATTTAGTAGAAACCTTGGTAACTGAAGACCTTCAACTAATTATTGATTGTGGATATGATGATTTTTTTCTTCCTGTTAATAGAAGCCTGCATCAAAAATTACTTCGTTTAAAAATTGCACATAGTTATACGGAACGCCCAGGAAATCATAGCAGGGCTTATTGGAGTAATAGCATTGAGTATCAATTATTGTATTTTAAAAATTGGTTTGCACAAAATTAAATTGATCATGATGAAACATTTGTTTAGTTGGGTATTGTTAAGTTTACTAAGTATAGGGCTAAATGCAGCCTCTTTAGACACGGTGGCTATTAACAGTGCCGCAATGCATAAAGCAGTTAAAACAGTCATTATTAAACCTGCTAGTTAT
>VIKJ01000159.1:1285-5738 GCA_008080615.1 Chitinophagaceae bacterium
ATCAGGCGAATAAACGTTTTCCTGTTGTATATCTCCTACATGGTTTTGGAGGAAATTATAGCAATTGGGTAAATAAAGTGCCCCATATTCAACAACTAGCCGATGAATTACAACTGATGATTGTTTGCCCAGATGGTGCTATAGGTAGTTGGTATTTTGATAGCCCCATTGATAGCACTTACAAGTATGAAACTTTTGTAGGTACAGAATTGAATCAATTTATTGATGCCAATTATAAAACCATCGCCAATAGAAAAGCAAGAGCCATTACAGGATTGAGCATGGGTGGGCATGGTGGTTTGTTCCTTGGTTTTCGGCATGCCAATTTGTTTAGCGCTTGTGGAAGTATGAGTGGTGCATTGCATGTAACCGTTATAACCAAAGGATATCAAGTTGAACAAAGATTGGGTGATACTGCTATCAATAAAAAGTATTGGAATGATTGGAGTGTATTAAATGCAATTGAACAAAAACCTTCCGACTCTTTATCTATCATAATAGATTGCGGTACCGAAGACAGGGTTTTACCCATGAGCAGAGCTGTACATGAGAAAATGTTGAAATTAAAAATTGCACACGATTATACAGAACGACCAGGAAATCATGAATGGCGCTATTGGAATACCGCCATTGATTATCAAATGTTATTTTTTAGTAAATTCTCAATTTTAAGCACCATCACCACATTGTAATCAATATCGCAATTGCTTATAAATAATTCAGTATAGCGAATATGAGGCACTTCTGAAATGCGTTTAAGCATAAATTGATACCCCATATTTGCATGAATATGGTAGGGGTTCATGGCCTGACCAATATTTTTGCAATACACTTCATATTTTGGTTGATCAGGAAATACCAAAATGAGAGTGCCATTATTTTTAAGAATGCGGATGAATTTTCTAAGGGCATCGGTGGTATCAGTAAAATCTTCAATTAAATGAGAGGTATACACATAATCGTAGGTGTTATCAGCAACAGGTATTTCATCTTTAATTACATCACAACCAATATCTACTTTATCTTTTCCTGCAAATGCATAGGGTTGAGGAAAGTCAATGCCATCACAATTGGTTTTAACTACTTTATCTCCTCCAAAACCAATATCGCATCCTTTTCCTATGCAAAAAGGTAGTACCCAACGACGTACTTTAGAAGTTTCCGATGGATGTTGAAATTTGATACCAAACCACCTGCTTAGTGTTCCCTTAATTTTTCTTTCTACTATATAATGATATAAGCTCATAGTGTTGTATTAATGGTTTAGCAATCCTTTTAATGCATCTATTCTAAATTGAATAACAGGCATCATTTTGGCAAATTGACCTTTGCATAAATATATAAATGCTAGCACAAAGGAAGCGCCCAATTTAAAAATATATTCAAGAATTTTTTTTATAAATGTCCATTCGTTTATTTCTTTTGTACGTACCCTTTCTCCACGACCTATTCCACTGGCTACACTATACAGATATTCCTTTGTGAGTTTCTTGGTTTCTACAATATGTTCTACCATTATTGTGGGATCGTAATAAATGGTTTTACCTATAGCTTTTAATTTAAGGAAAAACTCTTTGCCCTCTCCGCCAATTCTTAATGTGCCTTTAACACCTGGTAATGCAGTATTAAAACCATTTACTGCATCAAAATCATTTTTTCGAATAATCATATTCGATTCTAAAGGATATTTATTGGGGCTAAAAATAGTAACCTCATTACTATAATTAAAATTACCTACTAATGAAGAAACAAAATGGCTCATCCATATAGGCTCTTCAGGAATATATCGGGGAATAATCCTCCCTCCAAGCCCACCAGCAGATGGATACTGCTTAAAAAATGCATCAATTTTTTCTAAGTACTGGCTGTCTGCTACAGCATCATCATCCATAAAGCAAAGCAAATACCCCTTGGCATTTTTTGCTCCTGTATTGCGTGCAAAAGAAGCTCCCTGATTGGGTTCTGTTAAATAATAAAAATGAGCATCGTTATGTGTAGCTATAAATTGGTCACAAATATCAGCAGTATTATCAGTAGAGTTATTGTCTACCACTATTACTTCATACTCGTTTTTAGAGAAACTTTGATTATACAAGCTATCCATGGCTTCATAAATATAGCTTGCACGGTTATAAGAGCAAATCACAACAGATATGGCAATGGTTGGTTCGTTCATTTTTGCAAAGATAAAATAGAATCTTGAACGATGGTTTCCCAATTAAAAGCAGTATAAAATGCTTCAGGAGTTTCTATATAATTGTAATAATGGTCTATTTCTAACATGGCGTCTGCAAAAGCGTTCCAGTTATAATTGTCGATGATGCGCAATTGTTTGCCTAGGTTGATATCTGTAAAACCTTCACTACTTTTTCTACAAGCAATTACGGGAAGCCCATGCGCAATTGCTTCTACGATTTTTGTTTTTATGCCAGTACCAAGTGTGATAGGGCAAATGAAACAATCGGTTCCTTTATAATAGGGGGCAATATCATGTACAAATCCCTTATAAATAACATGCGGATTTTGTAGCAGTACTTTTTCCCATTCTGATGAAATCTGATTGCCGCAGATGAAAATTTTATAGTGAGTTAAAAAAGATTCCATTCTGAAAACCAACTCTTGTGTAATTACATACAAAGCATCAGAATTGGGTAAATAATCTAATGTCCCATTAAATAAAAAAAGCTTGGTATGTGGGTTTAAATTATGCTCATGTATCAACAGGTTTCTGCAATGGGCCCTATCTGCTTTGCTGATTTGCTCTTTTAGTTTTACACCATACTTTAATGTTTCGCAAGTTGCTGGCAATAAATTCCATCTATTAATGGCTAATTTTTTTTCTTCATCGGTAATGAAAAAATTAAGTATGGCATTTCGATGCACCCATCCCTCATATTGATCATACAATCGCCAGCCTGATCTGCCCATATCTTTAAATCTTAATGATTCAATATTGGCCGATTTAATAACTAATTTTTTATTGGTAATAAATTGTAGAATAATGCCCAACCATCCAAAATAAGTATGATCTATTAAAATCACATTGATTTTTTCTTTTTTGATGATTTGATATAGTTTATAAATATAGATAATGTTCAAAGGACCAAACCAATGATTAAAAAGAAAGGGGAGTACTTTATAGGGTGAAAAACGATCTACCGTATTATCTCTAGAAACAGCCAAAACCAGCTTAGCATGCTTACTTAATTGAGCATAATAGTCTGCTATATATTTCTGCCCACCCATATGCGCTGGAAATACTTTATACGAAACAATGCCCAGCACAGATAACTGCATCATACTAAGCGGTTTTCTTTTTTCTTAAATCGGTTATTATCGCAGCTATTAGCAATAGCCATATCATTACAGATGAGCCAATGGCGGCTTTGTTTCCAGTATAATAAGATGCAGGTTCAAAACTGAACACAATATCATGTTTTCCTGTAGGTATTACTAAGCCTCTTAACACATAGTTGGTTTGAATAATAGGAGCATCCTTGCCATCAATACTGGCCTTCCATCCCTCATCATAAAATACTTCACTAAATATAGCCAACTGATTAGCATTTGCATTAGAACGGTAAATAACTTTATCATTGTCATTATTTACCAACTCAATAGTGGCTGCACTATCTGCTTGATTACTGATGTTGATATTGCTGCGGTATTTTTCTTCAACTACTGCTGTATCTTTTGGACTAAAATAACTTAGGGCATTCATTACTTCTGCAGGCCCTTTTTCATAACGTTTTGCTGATCGGGCAAAATGAGGTACTTGGTGTTAAGCATATTAATTACAGGTAAGCAATTGGGAAAATTATACAATTGCTTCTCAATTAAATCCTGATAAATACTCAGTTTAGCTGGATGGTATCCGCCCACTGATTTGTGAAAATAAGCGGTTAATGCACCCGAATTAAATGCGCCAGAAATTCCTTGACTTAAATTCAATACTCTGAAATAGCTAGTGTCTTTTAAAATTTGTAAATCTGCTGCAGAAGGGGTAAACGTATTTTCGTATTCTGCGGCATCCTGGTAATTATTGCTGTTTAAATATTTCGCGTTAATAGAAAATACATCTATTAATGCAAATACACCAATTACAGCTATGATTGCTAATTGATTGGTTTTTGTTTTAATTGCTGCATACACGGCACCTGCAGCAACAAGGCAAAACAATAAGCTACGTAGTAGATCTCCCAAGAATAAGCTTTTTCTATCTTCTTTTAATCCATCTATAAATTGTTTTACAGGCACTTCAATGGATGCTCTTTGGGCTGCATCAGGTATAGCGTTTACTTGTTGAGTAAGCATCCGATCTCCTTCAGATGAAAAATCGGCACTTAAATAAACCAATGCGGCAATGGCAAATACAGAAGCAACTACAAGTAATCCTTTTTTATATTGCTGCCAAAGCAATTCCTTATTGGTAGCGCTTAGTATTTTTTCTAAC
>VIKJ01000160.1:0-4028 GCA_008080615.1 Chitinophagaceae bacterium
GCAAAGAATTAGGATTGTCTTTTTCCCTGATTTTTAAATACTCGTAAGTGTCTGGAATGATTACATCGGGAACTACCCCTTTTAACTGTGTAGATCCTCCATTCACTCTATAAAATTTTTGAAAAGTAAGAGTAACGGCACCGTATTCTGTTCTGCCACTATAATAATCAATGGGTTTACCAAAAGGAATCGGTCGCTGAACTGTGCCCTTTCCATAAGTTGAACTACTACCAATAATAATACCTCTTTTATAATCTTGAATAGCAGCAGCAAAAATTTCGCTTGCAGATGCGCTCAATTCATTTACCATTACGGTTAATGGGCCATCATACAATACAGACTCATCATTATCTCTCCAGGTCATATTATCTACTGTACCATCTTTTTCTTTTACTTGTACAACTGTACCCGATTTGATAAATAATCCAACCATTTTCACTACTTCAACCAACGATCCTCCTCCATTATTTCGCAAATCAATCACAATTCCTTTTACATTTTCTGCCTTTAACTTTATTACTTCTTTTGCTACATCATCCGAACAACGAAATCCATTTTTATCTTCAAAATTGGCATAAAAATCGGGCAATGCGATATAGCCAATTTTTTCTCCACCATTATTAATTACTGCACTTCTTGCTAAGCCTTCATCTTGTTCTATTTTTTCGCGAATCAAGGAAACTGTTTTAAAAGTTCCATCTTGCTTTTTAAATGTCATGGTTACTTCGGTGCCTTTGTTACCACGAATTAATTTTACAGCATCCTGAGTTTCGTAACCAGATACATCAACGGGCTCTTCTTTTCCCTGACCAACTTTTACCACCATATCTCCTGCTACTACCTGGCCCGATTTCCAAGCTGGGCCACCAGTAACCAAACTAGCTATTTTAATACCATTATCATCTTGTTGCAGTTGAGCACCAATTCCATAAAACTGATTACTCATTCTTTCATCAAATCCTCTTTTTTCAACTGGTGGATAATAATCTGTATGCGGATCCATTAAATTAGTAACCACATTTACAAAAGAGTTGAACTTTTGATCTTCGGTATACGTGTTCTTGATTCTATTAAAAGTACGATCCATTACTTTCATTACTTTGGATCTTGCTTCTGCTTCTAAACTATCATTGGGCTTACTAATAAAATCTTTGTTGTCTTTATTTTTTTCGCGTTGGTCCAATAAATCTATATAACGCTCAAGTGCATAAAACTTTAATTTTTTTCTCCAACGATCATTGCGTTCAGCTTCATTTGATGGATAAGCCAATTTTTCACCGTCCAATTGTGCCGATTCATCTACTGAAAAATCAAAAGGTTTAGATAAAATTTGTTTATATAATTGAGCAGCTTCTGCTACTCTTTTATCGTAGATAGTGCTAACAGCAGGTTGAAACTGCAATGCTGCTCCATGAATTTCATCATCAATGGTTGTTTCATATTTGGCAACTTGATTAATATCTGATTGCAAAAACAATGATTTATCTCCATCTAATTGTTCCAAATACTCTTTAAATACTTTTTTTGAAAAAGCTTCAACAATCTTTGTTGAAGGGTAACCATTTCGGTAACCCCATTATTTGTTCCAATGTTTCGGAACGCAAAAAAAAGTGCACCAAATAATACAATGGTAGTAAGTACCAATCCTTTTCTGCTCTTCATAAATTGCTTTAGTTTTTGCATGATCTGCTCAAAAATAGCTTAAATATACATTAGGTAAGTTGCAATAAATCCAATTAACAAAGCTTTGGATGAATACATTTTAAAAAAAAATACCTACTTTTGCTGTCCACAAAAACGGAGGGCGTAGCTCAGTTGGTTAGAGCGTCAGTTTGTGGCACTGAAGGCCGGGGGTTCGCAGTTTGTGGCACTGAAGGCCGGGGGTTCGAGACCCCTCGTTCTCCCATCATAAAACCTATAAGACAATGTTTTATAGGTTTTTTAAATTTAGTCCTATCATGAACCTAATTTACCTGATTCCATTTATTTCGGCCTTTATTGGCTGGTTTACTAACTGGATAGCTATTAAAATGCTTTTTCACCCTCGTCTTCCTAAAAAAATACTTGGAATTACTTTTCATGGCATTTTCCCTAAAAGACAAAAACAATTTGCCGAAAAACTAGGAAAATTGGTGAGCAATGAATTGCTTTCATTTGAAGATATTGAGCAAAAAATTAGCAATCCGGCTAATATTAGTAAAATGATGCCCTTGGTTGAAACCCATATCGACCATTTTTTAAGGGTAAAATTGGCCGAGCAAATGCCTATGATTAGTATGTTTATTGGAGATAAAACCATTAATCAGCTAAAAACGGTGTTTATTACTGAATTAACTGAGCTTTTTCCGGTAATTATGAAGAATTATATGCAAAACATGCAAGGCGAGCTTGATTTAGAAAAAATTGTAATAGATAAAGTAAGTGGTTTTTCCTCAGACAAATTAGAGCAAATCCTAAATGACATCATGGCCAAAGAATTCCGTTTTGTAGAGATTATTGGCGGGGTTTTGGGCTTTTTGATAGGCTTATTACAAGTATTTTTAACCATTTTAGCCTAGTCACCGACATTTTTATAGCTGGGTACATTGTTTCAGCTAAACTTTATCCATTCAAATTTGTCTTATTACCGTTTGTATAAAGCAAATTCCATTCATCTTATCTCTGGTGCAACTTTGCACCTATTAATAAAGTTTTTTATGCGTAATTTTTTGTTTTTAGTGAGTATGTTTTTGTTGAGTGTATCCCTCTCGGCACAATTCCCTGCTGGCATGGGTGGAGCCAGAGGAGGCGCTGGTGCAGCAGGTCAAAATTTGAACCTGGGTCATTTTTATGGTAAAATAGTAGACAATAAAACCAATAAAGGGATTGAAGGTGTTACTGTTCAGCTTAAAGGAAATAAGTTTGATACTGCGACCAAAAAAATGAAAGAAGCCATTTTGGGAACCGTTATTACCAAGGCAAATGGTGATTTTAGTTTTGAAGGGCTAAGCTTATTTGGCAATTTTAAATTGAAAATGAGTGCTTTAGGCTTTAAAAGCTTAGAACAAACCATCAATTTTGGCATTAAAATGCCACAAGCGGGTTCAGGCGGTGGAAATATGCAACAAATGATTGGTATGGCCGATAAAGATTTAGGCAATATCAAACTAGAAGAAGATGCTACTAACCTAGGTAACGTAACCGTTTCTTCTTCAAGCAAACCTCAATTTGAAATGGGGATTGATAGAAAAATTTACAATGTAGACAAGAATTTGATGGGTTCTGGCCAAACAGCTACCGAACTAATGAGGAATATTCCTGCTTTAAATGTAGACATAGACGGAAATGTTACGTTGAGAAATGCAGCACCTACCATTTTTATTGATGGAAGACCAACTACAATTACTTTAGATCAAATTCCTTCTGACATTATTGATAAAGTAGAATTAATTACCAACCCATCTGCTAAATTTGATGCATCGGGTGGTAATGCAGGTATTTTGAACATCGTCTTAAAGAAAAATAAAAAAACCGGATACAATGGTGGAATAAGAACCGGAGTAGATTCACGGGGTATGCCCAATTTTGGAGGCGACATTAACTTACGCCAAAACAAAATCAATTTTACTGGAAGTGGTAGTTATAACCAACGTAAATCTATTTCAGAAGGAATTACTGATCGAGTTAATTTACTAACTACACCTAGCAGTATTTATAATCTTCAAAACTCAACTAATACGGGCTATTTCGCTTTCTTTAGAGGTGGTATTGATTATTTCATCGACAATAGAAATACTTTCTCTATATCTGCCAACTATAACAGAGGAAAATTTGATAATAACCAAACACAAAAAGTGGATTCTACTATCAAAGGAACGTTGGCCTCTTATACCGATATCAATACTGTGAGCGCAATGAATTTTAAAAACATTGGTACTCAATTAAGTTATAAGCACAATTTTGCTAAGAACGGACACAATATCTCTTCTGATATAAATTACAATAATAGTAATAACGACAATTTATCTAATATAGCTAGCAGAACATTT
>VIKJ01000160.1:4039-7076 GCA_008080615.1 Chitinophagaceae bacterium
ATATAGCTAGCAGAACATTTAATACAAATGGAACTGCAAAGGGTATTGACTTATTACAAAGGAGTATAGGTAGTGGTAAAACAACCAATACTACTTTTCAGATAGATTATGAAAATCCACTTACCGATGATTCGAAGTTTGAAGCCGGTGGCCGTGCAGCAATTAGAGACTTTAATAATATGCAAGACCAATTCCGTTACAATAGCGTAACTGGCAATTATGATCTTGTACCATTGATTAGTAATAAGTATAAATACAATGACCAAGTGTATGCAGCTTATACTACCTATACATTTAAAGTAAAAAAATGGAGTTATCAATTAGGTCTTCGTGCTGAAAGTTCTAATTACAATGGTACCTTATTAAACGCTAAGGGTGCAGACTCAGCCTCTTTTAAAGTAGAATACCCATTAAGCTTATTTCCTAGTGCGTTTATTACTTATAAAATTAATGATAAGCAAGACTATCAAATCAACTATTCAAGAAGAATCAACAGGCCTAACTTTTTTCAGCTAATGCCTTTCCCTGATTATTCTGATCCGCAAAATATCAATGTTGGTAATGCAGGGCTTAACCCAGAGTTTACCAATTCATTTGAAATGTCTTGGAACAATGCGTATAAAAAAGGAGCTAATTTTTTAGTTACGGGTTTCTTTAAGTACTCAACAAACTTAATCACGCGTTATGTATATCGTGATGCGAATGCATTGATACCAGGAGATAGCGCCTTTTTTAGTACATATATTAACGCAAATGATGCTTATACTTATGGCTTAGAGTTAACCAATAAAATTCCTGTAAATAAATGGTGGGAAATGACAGTGAATCTGAACATTTTCAATTCAAAAATTAATGCAAATGTTCCTGGTCAGGCTAATTTAAGCCAAGAGCAATTGAGCTGGTTTGGAAAAATGAACAATACTTTCAAAGTAGCAAAAGGATGGTCTATTCAATTGAGTGGAGATTATCAAGCTAAAACCGTATTGCCGCCAAGTTCTGGTGGTGGTGGTAGAGGCGGCGGCGGTGGTATGATGTTTGGCGGCGGCCCAACATCTGGCGCTCAAGGATATAATCTTCCAAGATATGGAGTTGATATGGCTATCCGTAAAGACTTTACTTGGAAGAATGGCAGAACAGGAAATCTTACTTTAAGCATGAATGACTTATTTAGAACACAGTTATTTCAATCTTATTCTGAAAGTAGTTTCTTTACACAAACCAATCAAAGAAGAAGAGATCCTCAAGTTCTTCGTTTAAACTTTAGCTACCGTTTTGGTAAATTCGATGCGAGTTTATTTAAACGCAAAAACACTAAGGCCGACCAATCAGGCGGTATGGATATGATGCAGGGAGGAAGATAATCAATGTATTACTTACAATAAAAAAGAGTGGGGCTTACGTCCCACTCTTTTTATTTACACAATAACCTATGTTTATTTTATCCCAATGAATAGAGATTAAATATTTTTTCCACCCAGCATTGGCACAAAAGAAAATGCATCAAATGTTTCCTCCTGTATGCTACCATCCATTGCTTTTGTAATTCTGATCATTCGCTGATTTTCACCTTCATCTACAGGCAATACCATCAAACCTCCTGGCTTCAATTGCTCAACTAATTTAGGTGGGATAAAAGGTGCCGCAGCTGTAATTAAAATTTTATCAAAGGGTGCATAGGTTGGTAATCCTAAGAAACCATCTCTATAAAAAAATTTGATATTCAGGTATTTATTTTTGAAATAATAATTCTCCTGTAAGTCGGTTAATTTTTTTTGACGCTCAATGGTATATACCATTTGAGCACCCATTTCGGCCAATATGGTGGTTTGATAAATACTACCCGTTCCTATTTCTAAAATCTTTTCCCCTCTTTTTACTTGCAATAATTGTGTTTGATAAGCAACTGTATAAGGATGTGAAATTGTTTGATCGGCCCCAATAGGAAAAGCCTGGTCTTCGTAAGCAATTTTATCGAATGCAGAATCTAAAAAGAAGTGTCTGGGAATGGCATTCATTGCTTCCAATACTTTCTCATCAGTAATTCCTTTTTCACGCAAAGTTTCAATCAACTTACGACGCATCCCCTTATGCTGAAAACTATCATTAAAAACTTTCGCTGACTTCATTACACGAATATACAATAATGATGGGCGATTAATTTAAGTTCATACTACTGATAATACCCTTGATTCTATTTTCTAATTCCAATTGCTTAGTATCAAATTCATCTTTTGAAGCCAACTTTGTGTTTACACTAAAATAAAATTTAATTTTTGGTTCAGTACCAGAGGGTCTTGCAGATATCTTACTACCATCTGTAGTAATAAATTGCAACACATTACTTTTTGGCAGATTAATAGTCCAAGATTCTCCAGTAATTAAATTTTTACCTATTTGCATTTGGTAATCTAATACAGTAACAACTGCTGATCCGTTAATTACTGCAGGAGGGCTTGTTCTATATCCATTCATCATATCAGCAATTTCTTTCTGCCCATTCATTCCTTTTTTAGTGATACTAATAAGGTTTTCATAATAGAATCCGTATTGCAAATACAATTCTATCATTTTATCGAATAAGCTCTTGCCTTTGTTCTTTTCATAAGCAGCCATTTCGCACATCAATGCTACAGCACTTACTGCATCTTTATCTCTTATTTGATCTCCAATCATTAATCCAAAACTCTCCTCTCCACCAATTACATAATTTTCTTTGCCTTCTAATTCCTTGATCTTTTCTGCAATCCATTTAAATCCTGTTAATACATTGTAACATCCAACATTATTTTGCTTTGCAACTTCATTGATCATTTCTGTAGTAACAATAGTAGTAATTACCATGTCATTCGGCTGTGCAATTCCCTTGGCCTTTCTAGCTTCAATCATATATGCAAAAGCCAATACTGCAGTTTGGTTGCCATTCATTAATACCCATTCACCTTTATGGTTCTTAACACCAATACCAACACGATCAGCATCAGGATCCGTTCCCAATAAAATATCTGCATTAAGCATTTTAGCTTTGTTCAACCCAATA
>VIKJ01000161.1 GCA_008080615.1 Chitinophagaceae bacterium
TTTGGGTAACTTGTTTATTTAAAAATAACCGGGATGCAATCAACAAAACGATTCTCCAAAATCCCCCCAAAGGAAACGCATACAATAACAATGCTTCTACCCTTTTCTTAATTGCTGGTTCAAACCGGTCAATCAAATTGGTTTCTATTGTTGGCCAATGTGTTCCCGATTTAAAAATAGGCATTGGATAATATCCTATTTGATAGGGTTTAAAAACGGGGATGATTTGATACGCATTGCTATGAAATGATTTAAAAGAAGCAGTATCCACGCCTTCATATCCCTTTGAAAAAATGGGGTGCACCTGTACGCTTTCTGCTGGAATAGTAAAGTAATTTCGTAAAAACATTTCGCAATTATACCTTCCTAAAAAATAATCGTGTATCCTAAATTCCTTTTGCATAAAGCCACTGAATCCATCGAAGGCCCCACAAGCAATGGCTTTACTCCCTTCTATTTTTTTACCAGAATTAGTTGCATCTATAATGGGGCGAGTGGGCGCAATTAAAAACTGCCCTGCTTTATCTGCTGCCAATGCATTGATGAGTGGAACTGGCTTTGCGCGCATTTGCTGTGTAATTGCATTTAAGGTATACCCCATTGTTACAAACAGTTGCTGATTGGTTGTAAAAGAACTGGGTAGTTCACTTGGGAATGGATCAATCATCAAAACAGTGCTTTTAAATTGATTAAAAGAGTGCTGTGCTACTTCATCCAATTCACCCGTTATTTCATTTAGTAATTGTTTTACTTTTTCGAAAGGTTCATTGTTAATGAGCCCTCCATCAATATTTTGAGTAGTGTAGATATCTTCTTCATCTCCTGTTGTTTGCTGATTGGTTTGATTCAACCAAGGATTTTCCATAATTACTTTTTTACTTCTACTCAGCAACCTAGATTTTAACCCAATAGGAAAAGCACCTGTTGCCATTGCAGCATCTCTTGCTATAGCTGTATTGATATTATTTTTAAAATTCAAGGGCATCCATCCATCTTGTTGATAGGTATCTGCATTTAAATTAAAGCAAGCATAATCATTGTGTACACTCATATTGTATTGACTTTGTAATACTTCGCTGTTAAACCCAATCTTATATGGTATACCTTCTAAATTGGTTAATGTGGTAAATACTTTCAGTGTTTTAGCAAAAAAGGGAGGGGTAGGAATCCAAGCATCTGTATTGCTACTAATAGCTCTGGATGCAATGGTATCTATAAAATTTCCATTCATCAAAGACGCTACTTTTTTTGTTTGCTCAATATCGGTTTTATCGAGCATCATGCTAAACATATCATTCCCTAACAAATCTACCCAGCTATGGTAAAATGGATTATCTGCTTTATCTGCCAACAATTGACCGGACAGGGGAATAGTTGCCGATTGGTACTGTTGATTTACAGCTGCTGCTGTAATAATGCCTGTCATACCACCTGCTGATGCCCCTCCAATTACAGAAATAACTACTCTATGAGTAGGGACTCCTGGCTCACCCCTTCTTTTTTCCCATTCTGCTAAAGCCTCTATTAAATAATCCATTACACCTGCAGTATAAGCGCCGGCGGATACTGCACCAGCCATACATAAACCAATATGAAAAGTTTGATCAGCCATAAACGTTTATTTGTTTATCACAACCTAATCATTAGGTAAATATGGAACAACCGTATTTTCACGGTAATTTTGCGCAGAATCAAGGTTTTAGCGGTATAAATATGCCCTTTTGTCGTAATTATGCAGCTTTGCACAGATTTTGAATGGGTTAACACCACAGATTTAGCAAAAGACTTACCTTCAAACCGAAAAATAGAACTATGAATATTGGAAAAGAATTTGAGCGATATGCCATTAAAGACCAGGGCATCAGTAGTGCAGTTTTACACAATTATAAAACCTATGGCCAGGTAACCAATCTTACCCCTTACATTATCGAAGAAAGGCCCTTGAATGTGGCTAGCATGGACGTATTCAGCCGATTGATGATGGACCGGATTATTTTCTTGGGCGAAGGGATTAATGATTATGTAGCCAATATTGTAACCGCTCAATTATTGTTTTTAGAAAGTACCGATAGAAGCAGAGATATTCAAATGTATATCAACAGCCCCGGTGGAAGCGTTTATGCAGGTTTAGGCATTTATGACACCATGCAATTTATTGGCCCTGATGTTGCCACCATTTGTACTGGTATTGCAGCTAGTATGGGACAAATTTTATTGTGTGCCGGTGTTGAAGGAAAAAGAACAGCACTTAAACATAGCCGCATCATGATGCACCAGCCTAGCGGCGGTATTGGAGGTCAGGCCACCGATATTGAAATCACTGCGCGTGAAATTAAAAAACTAAAACACGAATTGTATGCCATTACAGCCAACCATACAGGAAAGGATGTAGAGCAGATTGCAAAAGACAGTGATCGTGATTTTTGGATGACAGCGCAAGAAGCCAAAGAATATGGGTTGGTAGATGAAGTACTACTAACCAATCCTAGAAAAGAGAAAAAGAAATAGTGTAGAACAACTTTTATACAATTATAAAAAAATAACCATGATTCAATCCAAATATATCGTTAACCCATACTTATCTAACGATGAAGATGAGGCCGAAGAAAAAGAAGCGAAACCAGAACCAATGGGAAGCTTTATGACTAAGAAAATGGAGAAAATGTTCTTTGAAAAAAGAACTGTGTATTTATGGGGTGTAGTAGATGATAAATCTGCTAGAGATGTGGTAAGTAAATTATTGGTTTTAGATGCAGATAAACCTGGGGAAGAAATAAAATTATTTATCAATAGCCCTGGTGGTATTGTTACTAGCGGAATGGTGATGTATGATACCATGAAAATGATCAGTAGCCCAGTTAGCACAATTTGCATGGGATTAGCTGCAAGCATGGGTTCTATATTATTAAGTGCAGGAACAAAAGGCAAGCGTTTTATTTATCCGCATGGAGAAGTAATGATACACCAACCAAGTTTGGGTGGCTATTTTCAGGCAACTAGTGCTGATATAGAA
>VIKJ01000162.1 GCA_008080615.1 Chitinophagaceae bacterium
GACAAAATATAACCGAATTAATAAGAAAAATCCAAACTTTAGCTTGACGCCTATGCGATTTCTCGGGTCTCAAACAACTTTCATTGTTTACGCCTCACTTTAAAATTGTTTAACGGCAATGCGCAGGGGCTCGAATTTGAAACATTTGCCTATTCAACAGAAAACAAAATTCTTGTCTCTCAAAAAATTGAAAACCTTGTTCTTGAAAAAAATAATATGTAACTCGTAAAATTAAAGCAGCAATCCTTGTAAGAATAAATAAGCGAAACTGAAGTAGATAATCAATCCTGTTACATCAACCAGCGTTGCAACAAAAGGTGCAGAGGATACTGCAGGGTCAGCGCCTAATTTCTTAAGCAACATGGGTAGCATAGATCCACTTAATGTACCCCATAACACAACACCAATTAAGGAGAAACCAACAGTAGATGCAATCATCATCCAATGTGGTCCATAAATATGTGGTACAATCGAATGCCATACTGCAACACGTATAAATCCGATGGTACCTAAAACAGTACCTAATAATAGTCCACTTATGATTTCCCGTCTCAATACCCGCCACCAATCGCTTACTGTAATTTCTCCAATGGCCATTGCTTGAATAATTAAGGTAGATGCCTGAGAACCACTATTGCCCCCACTAGAAATAATTAGTGGAACAAAAAGAGCCAATACAACTGCTTTGGCAATTTCATCTTCAAAATAACCCATGGCTGTTGCTGTAAGCATTTCGCCAATAAACAATACCACCAACCAACCAATCCTTTTTCTAAATAGTTTCAATAAAGGGATGTCTAAATAGGGTTCATTCAATGCCTCAGTTCCCCCCATTTTTTGCATGTCTTCACTAAACTCTTCATTGGCTACCCATAACATATCATCAATGGTTACAATGCCCAATAAGATATTGTTTTCATCTACTACGGGTAATGCAACCCTGTTATTCATTTTAAAAACCTGGCTAGCATTTTCCTGATCGTCATTTACATTTAACGAAACAACTCTACCATCAATAATATCTTCAACTTTTTTATCGGTTGTGGCTAAGATTACATCTCTAATTCTTAAATCGTCTATCAGTTCTCCTTTTTCATCTATCACATAAACCACATCAATGGTTTCACTATTTCTTGCATACTTGCGTAATGTTTCAAATACCTGATCTACTGTATTGTGTGCATACACATATACATAGTCTGGTGTCATCAATCGGCCCACACTATCTTCTGGATAACCCAATAAGGAAAGCGTGATTTTTCTTTCTTCAGGGTCTAATAATTTAATCAGGTCTCTGATGGCAGCTTTGGGTAATTCTTCTAAAAAGTCTGTACGATCATCCGCTGGTAATTCATTTAATAATTCTGCTGTTTTAGAAGAAGGGAGTTCTTTTACAATGTCTTTTTGCTGAGAGATATCCAAGATCTTAAATACACTGGCTGCCCTATGAATACTCATATTGGCAATGATCCTGGCTTCGTATTCGGGATATTCGTTAATTAAGTCGGCCACATCGCTAATGTTCTGATCGTTCAGGAATTCCCTTATTTCTAAGGTATCTTCCTTTGCAATCAATGCATCAAATTGTTCGAATAATCCGGGTTGTTCCAATTCCAAAGACATGGGCGCAATTTAGCCAGAATTAATTAATAAACTTAACAATTGCTTAATCTTATCATGGCTTTGCTGCAATAACTTAAGTTCAACTTCGCAGTTGGTATGATGCCCTATAAGAATCAATTACATGCTAAAGATTTTGGAGAAAACTTCGCTTGGGGGGTGGCTATTTCTGCAATTCAAAATGAAGGTGCTCATTTAGCTGATGGAAAGGGCTTGAGCAATTGGGATGTTTTTGCTCGTAGAACAGGTAAAATTAAAGGAGGTGCAAAGCCTTCCACTACTACCGATTTTTATTATCGCTTTAAAGATGACCTCATCTTGGTTAAAGCCCTTGGTTTTAATACATTTAGATTTTCTATTGCTTGGAGTAGGATTCTTCCTGAAGGAACGGGCAGGGTTAATAAAGCGGGTATTGCTTTTTATCATCGCTTGATTGATGAATGTTTGCTATTAGGTTTAACGCCCTATATCACGCTTTATCATTGGGATCTTCCTTATGAACTAGAAAAAGAAGGTGGTTGGGCAAGTCATCAAATGCAAAAATGGTTTGGCAGGTATGTGAAATTATGTACCGACGAATTTGGGCATAAAGTAAAAAACTGGATTATTTTAAATGAGCCCATGGGCTTTACTTCGTTGGGTTATATGCTGGGTAAACATGCACCTGGTAAAACCAATTTAAATGCATTTATGTTGGCCATTCACAATGCTGCTTTGTGTACGGCTGATGGTGGTAGAATTGTAAGGGCCGAAGTGCCTAAAGCGCATATTGGTACTTGTTTTTCATGCAGTGAGGTATTGCCTTACACTGATAGTAATGAAGATATATTGGCTGCAAAAAGAGCCGATGCATTACTCAATAGGTTGTTTATAGAACCTGCATTGGGTAGGGGCTATCCGGATGATATTGATTTTCCATTTTTAGAAAAATTGCATTTATATACAAAGGCCTGGAAGTACAAAGAAAAAATGCAGTTTAATTTTGATTTTATTGGTATTCAAAATTATTTTGCCCTCACTGTTAAGTATAGCCCAATCATTCCTTATTTACACGCTACTGAAGTAACTGCTGCAAAAAGAAAAGTACCGCATACGGCGTTGGGTTGGGAAATTAATGCAGATAGTTTTTATAGAATGATACGCCGATATTGGATGTACGGTGGAGTAAAGCAAATCATGATTACCGAAGGGGGTGCGGCTTTTAAAGACCACTTGATTAATGGCAGGGTTGCAGATACAGAACGCATCAATTATTTTCAACAATATATTGGTGCTGTTTTGAGAGCCCAAAAAGAAGGAATCAATATTAGCGGATACCTTGCTTGGACGCTCACTGATAATTTTGAATGGGCAGAGGGCTT